>NZ_CAWUDL010000005.1:0-116028 GCF_963920945.1 Anabaena sp. CCY 9402-a | reverse complement strand
CCCCAAATCTCTTGATTTATCTAGGTTTTTTGTTTATTCTGCAAGCCCTATTTATGAATAATATCAATTGACTGCAAATATTTGACAATCTACAAGATAGGGGGAATTGAAATTAGTCATTTCCCCTGCTTTTTTATTGGGGATAGGAAATAATCTAGCGGATAGTGGCTTGTTGAGTTTAAAAGCTAAAGTTATCATATCAATTAATATGGCTGCAATCTGTTCTATGGAAACATCCCCAGGAATGGGTACAGTATCTAATCCACAGCCACAAACTGCTGAATATAATAATAAACTTGTAATATCATAGGTTTGCTCATTGGCTCTAGTTGCTAAACCAATATCTTCACAAACTGGTAGCATTAAGCCAGAATAACCGCAGGTTTTGATTGGTATTTTTTTTAAAACCCGCGTTAACATTCCAGAAATTGCTAAAGTTCCAGGATTGCCAAATTTGCCATCTAGTAATTCTTCATAGGCGAAAGCAATACTACTTTGTTTATCTAGAGATGGTGCAAGAGAGGTGTCTATACCATGAAATTTTATCTCAAATTGAGCAGATATTTTTTCTGCGATCGCCGCCACTTGCTTAACTTCTTGCTCTAAAATTATTTGCAGCTTATTTTCCGCATCTTGAATATCATCAGCTTCCGAAAATGCTTGCATTACCAAATCAGCCAACTCTAACCCAATCGCAAAAGACATTTCACCTACATGGTAAGATGTCGGGAAAAATGGGATACCAGGCTGACAGTTAGCTCCAGCACAGAAGCGAAAATTACCGTAGCCATTTTCACTCTCTTGGGAGATGCGTTTAATAGCTTGGGCTGATTCTCTAGCGTTTTCAAAGTTCACACCTATTTTACTTGAACAGTAAATTATTGATGTATGTTTATTGATTTGAGGAATTATATCTATAGTTTCAGGGGTGCTAGCGTAACCAATATTAAAAAAACTGATATTTAAATTTTGACAAAGTTCTTCTAAATTTTTAATCTCATTGATAATTTCAACTTGAGATAACCCTGAGAGATATTCTTCCCAGGGGTTAGTAGCAATTCTTGTGGTTTGGACTTCGTAACCTTGTTGTGTAAAAATTACCTTTGCTTGTTGGTTAAAATTAGCAGCTATTTTGAGCTTGTCTGTTTCCTGTGGAGAATCAAGTGATATACCTGTAGTGATAGTTCTAATTTTCATAGTTTAATTTTCTTCGTGATGAGGAATAATTGCAAATCATGGTGAATATTTAAGATATAGGGCTAATAACTAGCTGAGTTGGGTAAACAACAGTGATGAATAACGACTTTTACAATCAGGGACTAGAGAAAGTCAAACAAAAAGACTACGCTGGCGCAATTGAGGACTTTAGCCGTGCAATACAACTAACTCCCTATTATGTCGAAGCTTACTTAAAACGGGGTTTAGCATATTATGACTCAGGCGCAATTCTTCAGGCTGTTTCAGATTATACTGAAGCACTTAAGATAAATGCTGAAAGTGTGGAAGCATACCACTGTCGAGCTTTAGCAAGACTAGCACTGAAAAATTTACCAGGGGCGTTAGAAGATGTAGACAAGGTGATTCGTCTGAACATTAATTATGCGGCGGCGCATGACTTACGGGGTATAGTGCGGCGCAAACAAGGGTATATTCAAGATGCGATCGCTAGTTTTAAAAAAGCCGCAGATTTATATTTACAGCAAAAAGACACAGAAAATTGTCGTCTGTGCTTAGAACGAATTAAACAGCTACAACCCGCGCAAAAACAAGCTACACAGCCAGTAATTACTAAAAGTGCGCCGATTCCATCCGTTAACGACTATTTTACCCAGCTACTCGCAAAAGCCGAAAAGGGCGACACCCGCCAAGCCATTGCTGATTTAAATTGGATATTACAGGCTGATTCCCAGGATGCACAGGCTTATTGCTGTCGGGGGGTGGTGCGTTGCAAAATGGGGAATTATCGAGAAGCGATCGCCGATTTTAACCAAGCCTTACAATTAAACTTTCAAGATGCGATCGTCTATCGTAACCGGGGTAAAGCCCGTTCTTTATTGAGAGATCATCAAGGTGCGATCGCGGATTTTAATCAAGCTATCCAAATACAACCCCAAGATGCCTTAGCCTATGTTGCCAGAGGTAATACCTATCGAGCAATGGGTAATTATCTCGGTGCGATTGCTGACTACGCCCACGCCTTGCAAATTAACCCCAATGATGCCCAAGCTTACTACAATCGCGGCATTACCTATACTTTTTTAGAAGAAATGCAAAATGCTATAGAAGACTATCAAAAAGCAATAAGTATTTTTTGTGAACAAGAAGACTGGGAAAATCATCAACAAGTCTTAGATAGCCTCAAACAAATTCAAAAATCTATTCCTGAAGCTAAACAGCAAAAATTTAACATATTACGTCAGCGACTTTTACGCCTCGTTGGAGGATATTGGGAACTTGCACAAAGATTAATTGAACAGAAGAAAGATTATTATCCAGGGATGACAGAAGAATGGTATATGCAAAAAGTAATCGATGATTTAGAACGCGATATTCGTAATTCATAATACCCCTTCCCTTCTCTATGAGAATGAGAGGCTGCGCCAACGAGACGCTCCGCGAACGGGGAAGCAAGTTACGTAATTCGTAATTAATATGCGGATAGTAGAATTGTCTTCATTCCGACATTCTTTATATAATGGGTTCTGTATGCCTATAAAATTTGGAACTAAAAAAACTGCTATGTCAGGTTACATACATAGCAGTTATCAATTAACGTAAATACAAATAAATTTATCCTTTCACTGTCTTATTTTGTAAACGTTTCAAGACTGAAGTAGCACCAAAAGCACCTATGACTAACACGCCTAAGATTGCATCAGGTTCTGGAACGCTTCTATTAGCTATTCTATAGGTATGGTTATCTGTTTCAAAAGCAATACCATTTGAGCGCAACACAACACGGTCAAATTTTTCGCCTGCTTCACCTACAAGATTAATAAACATATTAGCTTGAGTGCTAGTCCAGCTACCATTAGCTATAGCCGTCGGTACATCTGAGCCACTAAAAGTCTTTAACTTTTGATCGCCATTGTAAATGTCAATAAAGTTGTAATTATCCAATGACCCTGCATAAAAACCAAAGTAATCAATAGCTTCGTTGAAGTTAATATTAACAAAACCAGTGTTCCCAGCAACACCGCTATTTGTAGGAGCAATTGTTAGATATTTGGTAGTAGTTTCATAGGGTGAGGCATATTGACCAGATTTACTACCTTGAACAATGTTAGTAGTAATATTAGAGTAGGTTGCAAAACCATTTGGGTCATTTGCTGTACCATCATCGAAGGTGACGGTTTGAGTATCAGAGTAGCTAGAAAACATCCCACTGTTTACTGTCATAGTTACGGCACTAGCTGGATTTGCAGCCGTGACTACAACAGTTGTTCCCAGTAAAGCAAGAGATAATTTTTTTAGCATTATAGTAATGAATTTTTCAATTACAAAAGAGATTAAGTTAATTCTGCTTTTTCTCCCTAAAGAAAGACACGGTATATCTACGAAAATTTGCTTAAAGATTAAGTGAAGGGTTTTTCAATACATTTCAGGTAATATTTAAAGACCTAAGTTTTTCATGATTTTGGTTGAAGAAATAAACCCCAACTTTTTATAAAAACACGTGAGTTCGATAGATCATGAAAAACGCTTCTCTAAACCCCTCATTTGCAAGGAGGAGGCTTTAATATTTTTAGCAGATAGATAACGGCAACCCAGGAAACCAAGCTATGGAGAGGGGTTTTCCCATCGAAATACTACGCTAACGTAAGCGTTCAGGATTTCAGCCGACGGCGGAAGTTTACTCCCCACTCCCCAAATATAATGAACGATGCAGAGTTCTGCGCTTGGCTAATTCTTTACCTTGGCGGCCAAGCCTGTCGCGCAGTTGTTGGTCTTGACACAATTGTTTGAAGGCTTGAAATACTTCGTAACCCGATTTAGGATTCACCAATAGACTGTTTTCTTCGTGACGCACTACATCAATTAAAGCAGCATGACGGGAAGCAATTACAGGCTTACCAAAATAACTTGCTTCCAGATAGACAATCCCAAAACCTTCTAACGCGCTAGTTGGTTTCTTGGATAATGTCAGCATGGCGAAGATGTCACAGGCTGCATAATAGCCTGCTAGTTCTTGATGGGGTACATATCCGGTAAAGTGTACTCGCTTGTCTACCCGCAATCTTTGCGCTAGAGATTTCAGTGACGATTCACAAGCACCTTGACCAC
Organism: Anabaena sp. CCY 9402-a; assembly: GCF_963920945.1. Classification (NCBI taxonomy): domain Bacteria; kingdom Bacillati; phylum Cyanobacteriota; class Cyanophyceae; order Nostocales; family Nostocaceae; genus Anabaena; species Anabaena sp. CCY 9402-a. The sequence continues at coordinate 111,744 of NZ_CAWUDL010000005.1, read as the reverse complement.
AGATGATATAGTGAACATCCACACCAATTGTTAAAAGTAGTGGTAGATTCTCAATTACATGGTCGTAGCTTTTTTGTTTTACTAAGCTTCCTACTGAGAGAATGACTACTGCTGTTGGGGGAATGTTGTAAGTTTGACGCACCTGTGAACGTAACTCATCTAAATTTCTAGCGTTATTTCCCAAGCCAAATTTTTCTGGTCTAACTACAGGATGAATCACATGGGTGGGTGTTTGCACGCGGAGGGTGTTTCTGAGATAATCTTGTGTTGATGAGCTATTACACACAATGCCTTCGGCTCGTTTCAGAGTGAGTTTAAATAGCGATCGCCACAAGGGATTACGTAAAACACGCACTAAATCCTGACCGTGCAAGTAAATAAAAAAATGCACAGGTAAAATATAGCTCAACAGCAACAACGCTGGAAACTCATAGCCATGTCCCCATTCAATATAGCGGTAGTGATAGCGAAAATAGAGTTTGATTGCTAATACAAATGAGCAGATTAAATTAAAGCAAGGTTGCAAATAGCTGCCGAGAAAACCACCCAACCAGTATCTAGGATTAGGCCAGCGATATACAGGAAACTGTTGCGCTTGGTCAAATACTTGATCACCTGCACAACTAGCAGTCAAAACAATCACCTGCTCTGGATCTTGTAGACAGCGATTGTAAAGATATTCTCCAATTACTGCTTCCTTTGGCAAAAAAAGCCGCGATATTACTAAAATATCCGGGGATGCAGTTTTTTCTTGGATTTTTGTTGCCAGTTGCGAGACGTGTTCCATGTTGATTTTGATTGATTGACTGCAAATAAGTTGAAAGTATTCAAACTGCAACTAAGGCGAAGTAATTGAAGAATTCAGAATAGACTGCGGCTAGGCTTGCATCGACCTAGGCAAACCTGCACCTACACAACCCAGTAGTCAAAATCTACACTCATTGGGAAAATCACTAGGTTTATCCGTAATACTACATACTAATTTAAGTAAAGTCACGATCGTAAATAGTCCAACTGCTTATGAAATAAGCATTCGTCCTTTTTATTTTTTTCTTTTTACTTTTGCCTTTTTGTACTACCTCCATTACGTAATTACACAAGCAAGCATTTCTGTGGATGATCGTACTGAAGGATTTACTGACGCTAGTATCTAAATTTTCTCCTCTTTTTTAGTTTTAGCCAACAGGTAGACCCGAAAAGCTAGGTATTTACACAATTTTGTCAAAAATTTTTACAATCCTTCATCAAACTGGCTGTGACTGAGATATCGGTAGGCTTGTTTGGTACTCTATAATACCTAGTGTTTTGTCAAGTTAGTTTTGAGAGTTTGTAGTCAGCATTTTATTGCTTAGAACAGTCAGGACTTTAGTCGTCTCTATGAGACGCTACGCGAAGACCACGAATTTGCTGATCCATCACTTTCAACTTGATGGACTACTAGGACAACAAGATGAGAGCATTACAAAGGTTATATCTATATTTTAGAGTATGAAATATAGAAAATTTATTGTTGTTTATGTGAAGTGTTGGTTAATTATATGCTTTGTTTTTATTGTTATAAATTTGACTGTTCACCAGAAACAATGGTCATAAATAATTACGGTAATTCGCCAAGTTTCTTGGTGTCTGGAAAGGAAAAAATAGATAACAAGGGCAGAAATTATCTCTTGATTGAGGAAATTATAATTATCATCTTAAAAACGCTATCAATTAACCATTTTGCAGAGCTATGATCCAAGATAATGGGCGATGGAAAGGTTTTTTAGCAGTTTGAAACAGGTTTATAGGCTTTCATCAGCATAATCTACGCAGTGTTAAATAATTCAGGCTTAAAATTCCATTGTAAAAATTAACAGATTTTCGACATCTGACGCACCCGAATAATCTACCCAGACATACTAATCATTAATTAATCCCAAAGTTCCTTCAAAGGGAATAAATTCTGAGGTACGGTTATCCACTACAGAAATCCCCCTGCGGTTTGCTGATTCTCTCAGATAAGACGCGGTAGATTGGATAAGTAGCGTTACTACCAATCAAACACTCACTGCTGATTATGAGTTGGTATCAGATACACACCTCAACGCTCTGAGTAGAGAAAAAATAATTAAGCAATAGCGTTTTTCAAGCAACTGTGATTATGTCTAAAAAACTACAACAAGCTATCAAACCACTGTTAAAAACTGTCTTTACCCTAGGCTTGGTAATGGTTTTAGCGTTAAGCCATGCTGATGGTGCATTAGCTGCCCGTAGTGGTGGCAGAATTGGTGGTGGTTCTTTTAGAATGCCTTCTAGCCGTACTTATAACCCACGCACCTACGCGCCTCCAGGCGGTGGCGGGTACTATCCTGGGGGTGGTGGTTTTGGTTTTCCTTTCTTGATTCCGTTTTGGGGTATTGGCGGAGGATTTGGCGGTTTATTTACTATCTTAATTTTCTTGGCGATCGCTAACTTCCTAGTCCAAAGTTTCCGTCGTGTCTCCGGTGGTGAAGGAGAAGAAGTCGGCTACGACAGCAACCCTTCTATCAGCGTAAATCGCTTGCAAGTTGGTTTATTAGCCCAAGCACGAGACTTGCAACCAGAACTTAACCGCATCGCTGAAACTGCTGATACCAATTCCCCAGAGGGACGTGCAGAAGTGTTGCAAGAAACTAGCCTAGCTTTGCTACGCCATCCGGAATATTGGGTATATGCAGGGGCTGGTACACAACAAGCCAAGTTAAATGCGGCTGAAAGTCAATTTAACCGGCTAGCACTAGCAGAACGCAGCAAATTTAGTGAAGAAACTCTCTCTAATGTCAACAACCAGTTAAAAGCAGCCCTTGCTAAAGAAGCTTTACCCTCATCTGGTGAACTTGACAACCCCACTCGTTTAATTACTGAAGGCCCTGGGGAATACATTATTGTTACCTTGTTGACGGCGACACTAGGTAAGTTTGAACTACCAGCAGTTAACAGTGCTGATGATTTGCGTCAAGTCTTACGACAAATTGGTAGTATTCCGGCGGATAAACTCTTGGCGTTGGAAATACTGTGGACTCCCCAAGCTGAAGGCGATACTCTCACCTCGGATGATTTGTTTGCTGAGTATCCTGATTTGAAATTGGTATGACATATAGAAGCCCGGTTTCTTGGAGAAACCGGGCTTCTATATTCCTCAAAAACCCTTAATATTTTTGATGTTCTTTCACCTGTGAAAACACACGGTAAATATCCAAATTGCCCTGTGAATCGTCAACTGATTCATCCTTTTGCATTTTTAGCAAGTTATAATCTACATTTTCTGCATAAATAGCAAAAGTAATATTAAAAAATTCTATAAAATGAATGACCCATTGACATTCATCTTCTGATTGATGCTGATAGTAACTAATTAAATCGGCAATGCGCGTTTCTAAATGACTCCGAGAATTTTTAGAAATAAAAATAATCTTCAGGAGGATAATGACTAAAGTTAAAGGATGTCCTTGGGAAACTAATAAAATGAATAATTCTGAAGGTTCATGTCTATTTTCTATGGTCAGATAATCAATCAGTTTGTTGCAAACTCTCAGTAATAAATTTCTGTTAATTATTTCCTTATCTAATTGTGGTTTCCACAATAAAAACTTTTCTTTGAAAGATTGCTGCAATAAGGATACAACTGCTTGATTACCAACTGAGAAAAATAAATATTTCTGCAAACTAGTCTTAAATTCTTTCAAGCTTTGATTTTCAGTTTGCTTGAGAAATATATTGGCAAGGTTTTCATGGCTGAATTTACCTTTTTTGACTACGATTCTTTTGATTAAATGCAGAACGTTGTCACCTAAAATACTGGGGTTATTATAACGTGTGCTACTTGATGCAACCGACTGTGAACGAGCTATATACATAGCTAAATCAAACTTATACTTGTCTTTCATCTGTCTGTAAAGTTTGATTGCTGCCTCTTGCTGTTCTTTGGGTTTATCTGTATCTAATGATTGAACAACTAATAAATAAGCAGCATAGCGATCGCTCCAGTGACCTTTGCTATTATGATCATTTTTATAATTATTAAATATTTTCAGTTCTTGATAATCTTGGCTATTAATAAAATTCTCTAGCCATTGTCTATATAAATTTAACTCTTTAAAAGTATTTATGGCTCTAAAATTAGGTAATTCTGCAAATAAATTAATCAGTTCTTGAATATATTTATGTTTTCTTTTAGCTGCCCAATTATTAATTAAAATGTAGCAGCAGCGTTTGAGTGTATGACGAAACTCCTGCTCGTTATTAAACGATACAATTTTCTGAATTGCTGGCACATTATGGAAGTTGCCTGACTTGAGGCAATCAATAAATAACACTTTAAATTCTTGTAAAACATCTTCTGGTGAACAGGTATTTACATTTTCTATGAAGAAACTATAAAATTTATCCTGTAAAAGTGGCAAATTTATCTCTTGAGAGTTTAACTTAACAGTATCTTTATGGAAGAGATTACTAAGTAAAGTATTAGCGGTCATGCAGTTTCTCAAGACTCTTGAGGTTTTTAATTTTATTGTTATTAGCTTACCCCTAACACATAGGACTATCAATCAGTTTATTCAAAGCTACATTAATTTTTTGAGGGATATTGGTAAATTTACGGTGTTGAGTGCTGAGTGCTGAGTAATGAGTAATGAGTAATGAGTAATAAGTGGGGAGAATAAAGAATAACTAATTAATTATTCGTTATTCTCCCCTAAACCCCTAAATATGGCTGCACACAAACTTTTCTAACCTATCCATGCCTTCCTCGATTGTTGCCAAATCTGTAGCATAGGAAAGGCGAATGTTTTGATCAGCACCAAAGGCAATTCCGGGAATGACTGCTACTTGATGTGCTTCTAACAACGCATCACAAAATTCTAAAGATTTTAGACCTGTTTTACTGATGTCGGGGAACAGATAAAATGCGCCGTCTGGTTTGGCACAACTCAAACCAGGGATGGCGTTGAGTCGATCTAACATTACCTGTCGCCGTTGAGCGAAAGCTTGACGCATCTCTTCCACGCAGTCTTGGGAACTTTCTAAAGCGGCGATCGCACCATATTGAGCAAATGTACATACATTCGATGTACTATGCCCTTGGATGGTACTGGCGGCTTTAATAATTTCCACAGGCCCGGCTAAATAACCCAGTCGCCAACCAGTCATGGAATAAGCTTTGGCGAACCCATTACTAATTAAGGTGCGCTGAAAAATTTCCTTTCCTAGCGAACCGATGCTGATATGTTCTGCACCATCGTAGAGAATTTTTTCGTAAATCTCATCAGATACGACAAAGATATCTGCATCAACTACTACCTGTGCTAAGGCTTTGATTTCCTCTGGTGTGTACACCATCCCTGTAGGGTTAGATGGGGAATTGAGGACAAATAGCTTGGTTTTGGGGGTAATAGCTGTTCGCAGTTGCTCTGGTGTAATTTTATAGCCCGTGGACGCATCTGTGTTGATAATTACTGGTTTCCCACCTACCAACGTTACCATTTCCGGGTAACTGAGCCAGTAGGGGGCGGGAATAATTACCTCATCACCGGGGTCAATCAGTGCCACCATCAAGTTGTACAGAGAATGCTTACCGCCATTGGTAACAATGACATTCTCCGCTTTGTAATCTAGACCATTATCAGATTGCAGTTTGTGCGCGATCGCTTCCCGTAACTTTGGTTCACCGGCGGCTGCGCCATACTTGGTTTTGCCTGACTCCAGAGCCTTTACTGCGGCTGCTTTGATATGCGCTGGGGTATCAAAATCCGGTTCGCCAGCACTAAAACTACAAACGTCTATACCTTCTGCCTTCATCGCTTTAGCTTTCGCGGCGATCGCTAAGGTTAGTGAAGGTGTTACCTGACTTACTCTTGCTGCCAGCTTCATTATTACTCTATTTGGCAAATCTTTCTCTTTCTTTAGGATATCCCAGAATCTGCCTTAAAAATAGGGGCTAGTGCGGCAAGGCGGAAGTCAAAAGTCCAAAGTTTAATATACCAAGGCTTTTGCTGTTTTGAAATGGTCTGCTTATTTCCGCCGTGCTGTACTAGGGGGAGGAAAAACATAGGCTAATCAATCACACCGAGAAAGGAAGGACATCTTTCTTCTCTAGTCTTTAACTCCTCGCTTCCATTTACTTACTGAAAATATCCCCTAAGCTTTATTACGAATAAGTTATTTTTCAATTTCACTACTACGTTCATAATCGTTAGTGCTAAAAGTTCTTTTGATTGAATTTTTTTGTCGCTTACCTGTATTTATTTCTTTAGGCATAACTTCTGTGGCTCGTTTCCCACTTTCGATATAATTATCACCTGTAGTTGTGATCCGTTTTCTATCTTTGGTTGTGTAGTAAGGCCTTGTAATTTCTGTGCCTGCTATGTGGCGTTCTCTAGTAGCGTAATATGGTCTGACTAGTTCTGCCTTGTGGTCTTTGACTGAATAATAACCAGTCGCCTCAACAGAATTAGTCGGCAAGCTAATCAGCCAGATTAACCCTGTTAACATCACTAAGACAATTTTACGCTGCCATTGATGAAGAATGTGCTTGATTTCCAACATTAAAAAAATTCCCTATTCACTCTTCAATAAAGTTAGATAATTCTCCATGCAGCCAACTTCTTTCTCTAGGTTAGTTACGTCTATATAAAAAGTAGTATCACTCTGTTAAAACTAGTCATAATACTAATTGCTGTACCAATTAAATCTTCTAATCAAAATCATACAAAAGCTAGGAACTTAGATGATAAATGAGGCGAGAGAGGGAAAATACAGTCAGATAACATATTTTTTCGTTATTTAATTTTTTCTAAACCAACTAACTTTTTACAGGTTAAACAAGAATTCTGAGGTCATCTTTAGGCGCAGATTAGCCTAACAAGGTCTTGATAATGTTGGGTTTCCTTGCGTCAAACTGATTTAAGCCTCAACGTCTAATTTTTAGAGACATTGCATCGGAATGTCTCTAAAATTTTGAGAAGTTCTGACACAAGCAAGATGTTAGGTAAAGAATTAGCCAATAAACTGGTGCGATGGTCTACGACCGAACGGAGGTAGGAAATAATAAGTTTAAAATCATACCATTCATCGTGTCTCTACCCCCCACTCACAACCAGCATGACAGATCAAACTCAATACCTAGACTCATTTCGGGCTTTAGCATTGCAAGTGACTTGCCACGCAGTCAATCAAGCAAGCGATCGCCAAGAAGTTAGATTACTAATACAAAAAACTATCACCCGCCTAGCAAAGCAAATCGCCGCCAGTATTGCATTTATTGGCTCTGATTGTCGGTTAATTGTCTTACCCGAATATTTCCTGACTGGTTTCCCGATGGGGGAGTCTGTGGAAGCATGGGCAAACAAAGCCTGTATAGAAATTAACGGCTCTGAGTATGAAGCACTTGGTAAAATTGCTCAAAAATACAATATATTTTTAGCTGGAAACGCCTACGAACTCGACTCCAACTTTCCGGATTTATACTTTCAAACCTGCTTTGTCATTGATCCAAGTGGTGCAGTTGTACTGCGTTATCGGCGGCTAAATTCTATGTTTGCGCCTACACCCCATGATGTCTGGGATAAATACCTTGACTGCTACGGCTTAGAGGGAGTTTTCCCGGTAGCGAAAACTGCGATCGGTAACTTAGCAGCTTTGGCTTCAGAAGAAATTTTATATCCAGAAGTAGCAAGATGTTTAGCCATGCGTGGGGCAGAAATTTTCTTACATTCCACCTCCGAAGTTTATAGTAAAAACTTCACCCCCAAAGACGCAGCCAAAATTACCCGCGCTGTTGAGAATATGGCTTATGTAGTCTCAGCTAACACCGCCGGACTTGCGAATAGTCCTATACCCATCGGTTCAGTAGATGGTGGCTCAAAAATCATTGACCATCGCGGCATAGTATTAGCCGAGACAGGTGCAGGGGAAAGTATGGCAGCCTTTGCAGAGATAGATTTAGCTGCATTAAGACGCGATCGCCACCGTCCAGGGTTAAATAATTTACTTTCCCGTCAGCGATTTGAACTATATGCCCAAACTTATAGCCAGTCAAAATTTTACCCAGCCAACACTATGCTAAACCAACCTGTAGAACGCAAGCATTTTATCCAAACCCAGCAGCAAACCATTGAACGCCTCAGTGAGTTGGGGATAATTTAGGGAAAAGGTATAGCGGTTTGACAGACCTAACCCCCAACCCCTTCCCTACAAGGGAAGGGGAGTAAGCCTCAAAGCCTCTCTCCTTGTAGGAGAGAGGTTAAAGTGCATTACATACAAACGATAAGTGCTATATGGCGTTTCTCAGTTAAGGGGGATATAAGCACCGCACTCCGCAAGTAAGGAGGAGACTATGATATAGCTTATTTAAAAAATTACGAATTAATAGAATGACAAACCCTATAGAAGTACGTAATCCTCGGACTGGAAAATTTGACTATGTGATTATCCCGCCGCCGCCTCGCTTACTAGCACAGCAATGTAATCGAGCGCGGAGGGCGCAAACTCAGTGGTATCAGTTGGGTTTAGAAGGTAGAATTGCAGCCTTACAAGAATGGAAGCAAGCAATATTATCTGCACGCCAACAACTGACAGACGCGTTGGTAAATGATACCGGCAGATTATCTATATCCATATTAGAAATTGATTCTTTCTTGGGCAGCATTGACCGTTGGTGTGATTTAGCACCAGATTTATTGCAAGAATCAGCTAAAAATACCAGTATTCCCTTTATCTCTTTGCAACAAGCCTCTGTACCTTACCCTGTTGTGGGAGTAATTAGCCCGTGGAATTTTCCCTTGTTGCTAGCGATGATTGATACCATCCCGGCGTTGCTGGCGGGTTCGGCTGTAATTGTGAAACCTAGTGAAATTGCTCCCCGTTTTGTTGCACCTCTGTTAACAGCACTGAATAATGTCCCTCACCTACGGGATGTCTTAATGTTTTTAGAGGGAGCAGGAGAAACGGGAGCAGCTTTAATTGAGTATGTAGATTTAATTTGTTTTACAGGTAGTGTAGCTACAGGCCGGAGAGTTGGAGAAGCCGCAGCTAAACGCTTTATACCCGCGTTTTTAGAATTGGGAGGAAAAGATCCGGCGATCGTTTTAGAGTCAGCAAATGTAGACTTAGCCACCTCAGCTATTTTGTGGGGTGCAGTTGTCAACACTGGTCAGTCATGTCTCTCTATTGAACGGATTTACGTTGCTGAATCCATATTTGAAGAGTTTTATCATCAACTAGTAGCCAAAGCTTATCGTCTTCAGCTAGCTTACCCCACCCTAGAAGGGGGACAAATTGGGCCAATCATTGCCGAAAAACAAGCTGCAATCATTAGTGGCCATCTTTTTGATGCAGTAGAAAAGGGTGCAGTCGTTCACTGCGGCGGTAAAGTTGAAGAATTAGGCGGCGGTTGGTGGTGTCGTCCGACAGTGCTAACCCAAGTTAATCATTCCATGAAAGTAATGACCGAAGAAACTTTTGGCCCCATTATGCCTGTAATGCCGTTTCCCAGTGTGGAAGAAGCGATATACTTAGCCAACGACTCCATCTATGGACTAAGTGCAGCTGTGTTTGCTGGTTCAGAAGAAGAAGCCTTAGCCGTTGGTCGGCAAATCAATGCTGGTGCTATTAGTATTAATGATGCGGCTCTGACTGCAATCATGCACGAAGGAGAGAAAAACGCATTTAAATTCTCAGGTCTGGGTGGTTCTCGTATGGGTGCAGCAGCCCTAAAGCGATTTCTACGAAAACAGGCATTTTTGATTAAAACTAACTCTACCAGTGACCCTTGGTGGTTTGAGTAGGAATTGGGGAAGCAAGGGAGAACAACTTTTGACTGATAACTATTGATCAACCAGCATTCGAGATATGGGAACATAGTGTAGTTGTAGCTGACCACCTACATAGAGGTTTAAAGTGGATACCATTGCCATCCCCGCGCTGAATCATCCTGTGAATGCCACAGTAGAGATTCCGGGTTCTAAAAGTATTACTAATCGAGCATTGCTTGTTGCTGCTTTAGCTCAAGGTAACTCTACTTTAGAAAATGCCTTATTTAGCGAAGACAGTGAGTATTTTGCTAAATGTGTAGAACAGTTGGGCATTCCTGTTACGCTAAATTCTCCTCTGGCTCAAATTCAGGTTTCAGGTAAAGGGGGTGAAATTCCGGCTAAACAGGCAGATTTGTTTGTAGGTTTAGCAGGTACAGCCGCAAGGTTTATCTCCGCGTTAGTAGCATTAGGAAGCGGTGAATATCGCTTAGATGGAGTTCCTCGAATGCGGGAACGACCGATGGGGGATTTACTGACAGCGTTACAAGCTGGTGGGGCAACAATTAACTTTGAGGGCAACTCTGGTTTTATGCCCTACACTATTTACGGTCAGCAATTTGCTGGGGGACATTTTCGCCTCAAAGCTAACCAAACCAGTCAACAACTTTCAGCATTGTTGATGATTGCACCCTACGCTCAACAGGATACAACTATTGAGGTTGAGGGTACATTGGTTTCCCAGTCTTATGTAAAAATGACTTGTCGTCTCATGGCGGATTTTGGCGTAGATGTTACCCAAACCGACGATAATCAGTTTCACATCAAAGCGGGTCAGCGTTACCAAGGTCAACATTACACCATAGAACCCGATGCGTCGAATGCCTCTTACTTTTTCGCCGCCGCCGCCGTCACTGGTGGAAGGGTGAGAGTTAACCATTTAACAAAACAATCTTGTCAAGGTGATATTTTGTGGCTGAATGTTTTAGAACAGATGGGTTGCCAAATTCAAGAAGGTGAAAATTATACCGAAGTTATAGGGCCAGAACAATTACAGGGTATCGACGTTGATATGAATGATATGTCGGATTTGGTGCAAACATTGGGAGCGATCGCACCTTATGCCAGTTCACCTGTTACCATCCGTAATGTAGAACATATCCGCTACAAAGAAACCGAACGCATCCGCGCCGTTGTGACTGAATTACGTCGCTTAGGAGTTAAAGTTGAAGAATTTGCTGATGGGATGAAAATTGAACCAACCCCCATCACCCCAGCCGCCATAGAAACCTATCATGACCATAGAATGGCAATGGCTTTTGCCGTTACAGGCTTAAAAACCCCAGGAATTGTGATCCAAGACCCAGCTTGTACAGGAAAAACTTTCCCCGACTACTTCACCCGATTTTTTAAAATGATTGGTCAATAGTCAACAGTTAACAGTTATCTCTATCGGTGCGCTAGGCTGTTGCTGACGCACCCTACTGTATTTCAGAAAGTGTGCGCTCCACCATTAAATATTTTAGGTGCGTTGAAACTAACGTTTATAACGCACCTTTATATCTTAATTACGAATTTAACTGGCTATAGCCACCGATTTTCTGCGGATGGGACGCTTACGATTTGATTTTTTCTTCAATCCCACTGCTTGCGCTTGATCGCTATCTGAGCCGTATTGTCCGCGCACAACTTCTTTCATCGCTAATACAGCATTGTGAAATTCCCATTCCGCCAATCGAGCCGCATCAACAGCTGCACGGTATAAAGCTAGTTTCTCAGTTTCAATTTGTTGCTGCGTCAACATCACCTGATAAGCTTGCTGTATGTTTGCCACAGAAGCATCAGCACGGGTTGTATCGTAGGTACTGATTGTTTGCAAACCGTGGAATGAGGTAACATCTTGACTAATAATTTGAAGGCGCAAACGACGTGTTGTATCTTGGTTAGGCATACAGCTTACGTATTAAAGGATATATTTAATGTTCCCTCTGTAACAAAAAAACTAACAGTAAGAGGGAAAAAGATAGCTGACTTTTCACGTTATGTAGAAAAAAAATACGCTTAACCTCAAGTCAGTGTGGGTAGTTCACTCCGTATTCACAATGCAGCGATCGCATTCACATGACCGACTGATGTTTTGATAATACAGCGATCGCATTCACATGACCAACTGATGTTTTGATAATACAGCGATCGCATTCACATAACCGACTGATGTTTTGACAATACAGCGATCGCGTTTATATTACCGACTGATGCTTTGATAATGCAGGTCAAAAATCAAATAGGATTGCTATAGTTAATCGATAGGAGTCGTATCATGTCTAACATCCGTGAAGAAATGCCTGTACTTGTCCGTCATGAAGGTGATTGGATTGGCACATATACCGTAGTTGATACATCAGGAAAAATTATTGACCAGCATGAATCCCATTTAACTTGTCAATTTCCCGACAATAGCCCCTATCCCTACTATCAAATTAATCGTTATAAGTGGGCTGATGGTAAACAAGAAGAACATCAATTTCCTGGATCATATCATGATCAAGCTCTTTGGTTTGATACAGAACGCGTTCAAGGAAAATCTTGGGAGGTAGATGAATCTACTATAATTTTGTGCTTTTCATACAAAACAATTCCAGAAATATCTTTATCGGAAATGATTTATATTAGTCCAGATAATAACCATCGCGCCCGCACTTGGCATTGGTTTAAAAATCATCAACTATACCAACGTACTCTAATTCAAGAAGAAAGGCTAAAATAGCAAGCTAATATTTTCAGCATTAAATGTAGGTTGGGTTAAGCGCAGCGCAACCCAACATGAATCTTGGAAACCCACATTGATCTCGGTGTTGGGTTTCCTTCCGTCAACCCAACCTACAATTTTTGCTAATAGAAACTTAGGGTATGTTTACCTGCACAGGCGGGTTTTGCTTGTATAGCGGCGACTTCCAGTCCCATAGGCACAAAATATCAGTTATAATTTCAAGTCGCAACTTGAAAAGGTAGACTCATGGCAAAAGGTGACAGAATAAACTTTTCTACTCCTAGTGGCTTTCCTGAATTTCTTCCTAGTGAAAAACGCTTGGAATTATATTTACTAGATACTATCCGTAGAGTTTACGAAAGCTATGGATTCACACCTATTGAAACTCCCGCAGTTGAACGTTTAGAAGTATTGCAAGCTAAAGGTAATCAAGGCGACAATATTATTTATGGTATAGACCCTATTTTGCCGCCAAATCGCCAAGCTGAAAAGGATAAATCCGGCGAAACAGGTTCAGAAGCCAGGGCTTTGAAATTTGACCAAACTGTGCCTTTGGCGGCGTATATTGCTCGTCACCTCAACGAATTAACCTTTCCTTTTGCTCGTTACCAAATGGATGTAGTTTTTCGGGGAGAAAGGGCAAAGGATGGTAGGTTTCGCCAGTTTCGTCAGTGTGACATTGATGTTGTTGGGCGGCGGGAACTTAGTTTGTTATATGATGCCCAAATGCCTGCAATTATCACAGAAATATTTGAAGCAGCTAATATTGGTGATTTTGTAATTCGCATCAATAACCGTAAAGTTTTAACGGGATTTTTTCAATCTTTAGAGATATCAGAAACTCAAATTAAATCTTGTGTTGGCATTATCGATAATCTCGAAAAAATTGGGGAAGCTAAAGTTAAGCTAGAGTTGGAGAAAGAAGGGATTAATCCCGAACAGACACAAAAAATTATTGATTTTGTCAAAATTGATGGCAATATTGATGAAGTTTTAGATAAACTTAAGCACCTCTCACAAAACTTGCCAGAATGTGAACAATTTAGTTTAGGTGTCAGCGAATTAGAAACAGTAATTGCCGGGGTGCGTAATCTGGGAGTGCCGGAAAAACGCTTTTGTATTGATTTAGCGATCGCCCGTGGTCTAAACTACTATACAGGCACAGTTTACGAAACCACCCTGATAGGGCATGAGGCTTTAGGTAGTATCTGTTCTGGTGGCAGATATGAAGAATTAGTGGGGACGTTTTTAGGTGAAAAAATGCCTGGTGTGGGTATTTCCATCGGCTTAACTCGCTTAATTAGCCGCCTGCTAAAAGCTGGTATTCTCAATACCTTAGCTGCAACACCAGCGCAGGTAGTGGTAGTAAATATGCAAGAAGATTTAATGCCTATTTATTTAAAAGTGTCACAAAATCTGCGTCAGGCGGGGATTAATGTTATAACTAATTTTGATAAGCGTCCGCTAGGTAAACAATTCCAGTTAGCCGATAAACAAGGTATTCAATTCTGTGTCATTATTGGTTCTGAAGAAGCAGCAGCGCAAAAGTCATCACTGAAAGATTTAAAAACAGGCGAACAAGTAGAAGTAGAATTAGCTAATTTGGCTGAAGAAGTGAAACGAAGGCTGCAATAATTAAGCTAATTTTGAAAAAAAGAGAATAGATAAATATGAGCAATACTCGCGAGGTCATTATTCCCAAAGGAATGGAAATTTTATACGAAAAGTTTCACTATTGTCCTGGTATTAAAGTAGGCAATACATTATATATCTCAGGACAGGTGGGACGGGATGAAAATTTCCAGGTAGTAGAGGGAATAGAAGCCCAATTTGCCCAGACTTTCGAGAATGTGCAAAAGGTACTTTTAGCAGCAGGCGCAAGTTTTGATGATGTGGTAGAGATGATTACTTACCATGTAACAGGGGTGAATCTCGGTAATTTGCAAGTTCCGCCTGCTAGTGCTTCAGAACAGCAGTTTACCATTCCCCACCTGCCACTGTTTATGCAAGTAAAAGATCGCTATTTTACTAATCAATTCCCTACTTGGACGGGGTTTGGTATCACTGCTTTATCTACACCAGGACTAATCATAGAGATTAAGTGTACGGCAATCTTAGAGGATGTTTGAAAAGTATTGGGCGAATATAATTCGCGTTTTGAACCCACGTAGGTGGGTTTTGTCTGTGTAGCTGCGACTTCCAGCCGCCAAGGCTATTCTAAATTGTTCAGAAAGTCCATGACTACCTGGGATACTTCTTCAGGTATCTGATTCATCATGCAGATTGTTCCGTGTTCAAATTCAGCTACTTTGCCATGAGGAATTGCTTGGGAAAGAAAATAGCGATCGTTGAGTTTTGCTAAACTCAATCTTTCAAATTCTTTCATATCATCAAGTCCCCAAATAATGAGAGTGGGACACTTAATAGCACGAAATTTTTCTGGTGCATCTAGACAGTAATTACCTACAGCCCAAACTGCATACAAAGGATGACCAAAACATTTTAAATCGTCTAAAACCCAACGATGATTTAATTCGGCAGAGCCTACGTATCGAGAACGGGCTAACCATCTTTCCATGAGATGTGAGCCATCTTCTTTGATTTTAAAACCTTCCTCAACTCTTCTAAATAGCTCTGCTTGTCCGCCCTCGCCGAAACCAGCTACATTACCTAAGATCAGTTTATCAACGCGATCGCCATAACTCGCAGCTATTTCTCCAGCTACGAAAGCACCTGTATGGTTTCCCATGATGCTGGTTTTTTCTATACCTAATTCATCTAAAAGCGCGATCGCATTTTTCGCGTAATCGGCGATCGTATACATTCTCGGTGGTTTATCCGAATCACCAAACCCCATCAAATCCATTGCGAAGACTCGTCTGTATTGAGCCAGGATAGGCATGAGTTCGCGATATTCGTCACTACTACGGGGGTTCATGTGCAGCAACAGCAGAGGTTCACCCTCACCACCGATGCGATAAAGAATCTGTCCATCTTCTGTGTCTAAAAAAGCTCGTTTAATCTTTTGGTTCATTTTACGAATTACGAACTACGAATTACGTTAGCGGAGCGGGGCGTTAGCCCATTACAAATTACCTGTAACTCTTTCTTTTGGGCAACTTGCGGTGACATCTTCAGAATTTCTCGCGCTTGCGTTGGTGTTGCAACTTCGCGGCCGAGTGTATGCGCCATCTTTACAACCTTTTCTACTAACTCGCCGTTGTGCGGCTGGCCAAAACGGGTATAGGGATCGTCTCCCAGTCCAATACCAACGTGACCTCCCATTGTAATTGCCCAGGCTGCTAAAGGCATCACGTCCCCATTCCAGCACATCACCAACCATTGATCACCTGCGGGAATAGAATCTACCACCGCTTGTAAGTTGGGGAGTGTTGGCAGAATACCAGTTGGCGTGATGTCTCCTGTAAAAACGAACTCCCAAAAAGTATCTCGTGACAGCATTCCCATTTCTTGAAAACATCGTGCTGTACGGATTTGTCCCACATCCCAACAGATTGTACTGACAAAGATGTTGGTTTCTTTGAGTATTTTCAATGCTTCGTATATATATGCGCGAGAACTAATGTGTACTTGGTCGTATGTTTGGAATTCTTTGGTCTGTGGATTCCAAAAGTCTATATTCAGCGAGCCAAACTCTAAAGGGATCATATCAACTCCCAGTGCTGGATCACTTTGCGCCGCTAATATGTGTTTGAAGCGATCGCTAATCTCACTTTCTTTAGTAACGTAGTTCAGTGTAGGATTGATAATCAGGTCGGTCTGTTCGCGAATTCCTTGAATAGCTTCAAGATAAACGTCAACATCATTAATCCACTGACCATTGAATGGATCTCGTCCATGCCAATGAAAGATAGATGCTCCCGCTTCCCAAGCACGCACAGCTTCTCGGATTATCTCCTGTGGAGTGTACGGGCAATTGGGATTTTCCTTGCGGTAATCGGAATCGTTGCTGCGACACTCAATAATAAGTGGTAGTTGACTATTCATGTCTTTCTTCATTAGTCGAAGTAGTATTTCTCAGTCAGATAACTCTAACTTCTTTTTAAATAACGTCCACTAGGCGAACCTAAAACTTGTCCATTGTTGTAAATAAGATTTCCCCGCAAAAAGGTACTCTTTACCCGTCCAGTTAACTCCATCCCTGCAAAGGGTGTGTAACCTTGTTGTGACTCCGACTCAACAGCGTTAACCACAAAGCTTTCATTGGGGTCTAATAACACCAAATCAGCATCGTAACCAATAGCTATATCACCTTTTGTTAATAACCCAAAACGCCGTGATGGATTCCAAGATAGTAATTTAGCCATGTGGTTGTAAGACATTCCCCGCTTACTACCTTCACTGAATACACCCGAAAGTAAATATTCTGTACCACCAAAACCAGACTTAGCTAACCAAATATTATTCGGGTCTTTTGCACTGATTTTTTGTTCCGCCGCACAGCAAGCATGGTCACTAACTATCCAATCTACTTGATGGTTGAGTACCGCTTGCCATAAGTATTCCACATCAGCACGGGGACGGATAGGGGGGTTAACTTTTGCCCAAGTCCCATTGGGGGTATCAACATCTAATAGTAAATGCCCAACAGTAACTTCTCGCCGAAAGTTGATATGAGGAAAAGCAGTTTGCATAGTTAAAGCTGCTTCCATTGCTTTACGGGAACTGAGATGTAACAAATTAATATTTGCACAATTAGTTTCATGTGCCAAATAAGAGGCAATACAAATTGCTAATCCTTCGGAATGGGGAGGACGTGCTGCACTGTAAGCGTGCAATCCAGTGAGGCTAGAGTCATTTTCAACTATTTTGGTGTAGGCGTTGAGAATTTCTGCAACTTCGCAATGCAGACTTAAGCTAATTCTTTCTTGTGCTTCTGGGTGGCTTTCTCTCAGTTTGGCTAAACTCCGCATAATAAATTCAAAGTGAGCAAAGTCATATCTTTCTGCTTTATTAATCATCAAAAAAAGATTTTGTTGCTCAGAAAGACCATGTAAACCATAGCCACCATAAAACATAAATATTTTAAATGACCCAATACCATATTCCTCAAACAGCATTTGCATCTCATCAATATGCTGACTGCTAATGGGGGCGATATGGTAGCTGTAATCAACAAAGAAATTTCCTTGTGATAGTGCTAATACTTCCGGGAAAAAATCTTGGTATGAGCCGCCTTTGTTGAGATAATACTTACCTGTACGGATATAATTCAGGCTAGTTGTTACTCCCCCCATTGCGGCGGCTTTACTTTCCGTCACTGCATCTTGGTCAAGGGGTTGATAAATACCGATGTGCATATGGGCATCTACGACCCCAGGAAAGCCTAGGAGGTTTTTGGCATCAAATACTTCTTGGCTATGGTCTGGGTTAATATTAGGCGCAATCTGGGCAAATTTACCATCTTTAATCCCTATATCTAGTAGTTCGACAGCATCATGATGGGGACAAACTACCCGGACATTTTTGATAATTTTATCTAATATAGGAGGTTCAGACACAGTAGACCTCACACTAAAATGATGACAGCAAGTCAGTAATTTCCACATCCTACAGGAATGCTAGCTAAAATACATGACTATTTAACAGTTGTTTATTCAATCATGTTCATGAGGAAAACCAATGATAAGTTTTAATGAGTATCATCTCAATCCAGAAAAATTTTCTTTTCTGAAAATTCTGCAAGGTCACTGGCAAGTTATTCGAGATGAATTTACTGAATTTCTTTATCAGGCATCCCATGAAGAATTAAAGTTCACTTATGATGTTTTAGGGCCTAAAAGTAAAACGATTAAAACCAAAGGAAAATCAAAATATAGTGCTTTTGGGATTTTATTCCAAGGTTTATTGATTGAAGAATATATTCAAGTACATCACATCAAATATCCAGATTATGGGATGGATGAAGCATCAGCTAAAGCACTGGTGTTAAGAGAAAAATACTTTTCAAATTTGGCTCAGTTCATAGAAGAAGTGAATTTAATTGATGATGGTGTGATTAGAAATGTGTACTTCGGCACATTCCATCCTGGCTTAGATATTAAGCTGCACGTTAACTATAATCCTCATATGAATCGGGGCTATTTGGGATTAATTGTGCCGCAGGGAGATGTGGCGATGAAAATATGTCATGAACAGCTTTATTGGCATGAAGGGGAGTTTATGGTTTTAGATCATAGTTATCCACATTGTCCGCATAATTATACTGATTACGATAGAACTGTTTTAGTTGTTGACTTTTTTAAAACTGATCAGCCTAGGGAAGAATTGATTCGATTTGAACAGGAGCAAGTTGCCCAACGTATGCAAGATAATCCTTATAGTTTGGGTGTTTTTGGTAAGAGTGATCAGGCTCAGGAAGAAGATTTTATTAAGTATGGTTTGGCTCATCAGTTGGAGTGGGATAAGGTTTTATGAAAGGTGATAGGTGACAGGTGACAGGTGACAGGTGATAGTGAAAGCAAATTACTAGTGACTAATGAAAAGTTATAGGAAGTTAATAGCTAAACGGCTGGATAAAGATTTTAGTTCGGCTGTTGAGATTGTGGAAGTTACTATTCCTGAAGTTGGGAATAATGAGCTTTTGGTGCGTAATAAATTTGCAGGGGTTAATGCAGGTTTTGATACTTTACTCTGTCGGGGTGAAGTTCCTTATGTGAATTTAATTCCACCTTTTGATTTGGGTGTGGAAGCGGTGGGGGAAGTGGTGGCTGTTGGTGCAAGTGTTTCTGATTTTCAGGTGGGTGATGCTGTTATCACTACTTTACGTGGTGGTGGTTATCGGGAATATCAGGTGATAGATGCTAGTTTGGCGGTGAAGGTACGCCAAGCAACGCCGGAAGTTCTCAACCTTGTACCTACAGGTGTATCAGCGTTGGTGGCTTTGGAACAAGTGGGGGAGATGCAACGCGATGAGGTGGTTTTGGTGACGGCTGCGGCTGGTGGTACTGGCCATATTGCGGTGCAATTGGCGAAGTTAGCAGGTAATCATGTGATTGGGACTTGTAGTTCTGAGGCGAAGGGGAAGTTATTACAGGAATTAGGCTGCGATCGCATTATTAATTATCATACAGAAAATCTGCATCAAGTCCTCCAGCATGAGTACCCCAATGGGATTAACTTAATTTTTGAGTGTGTGGGTAAACAGGTTTTTGATACCTGCGTTGATAACTTAGCTATTCGAGGACGTTTGGTTAATATTGGCTATATTTCTGAGTATGGGAAAAATATAGAACAGGTGATGCAACCGCGCATTTATCACCAACTATTTTGGAAAGCCGCTTCCGTGCGGGGGTTTCTCATGCCGCACTATAAAGAATATATCCCAGAAGCACGCGATCGCCTGTTAAATCTGTTCTACTCAGGTAAACTGAAAGTATCTGTGGACTCCACCCCATTTCACGGTCTAGAATCTATCCCCACGGCGGTAGAATATCTGCTAAGTGGTCAAAATTGTGGCAAAGTAGTCGTCAAGTTTTAGTATTTTAAATACATGACACAAAATGCGGAAAATACTTTAAAAGTTGCTCATCAAGCATTTGAGCATTTTACCCAAGGTTTAGCAACGGGGGAATGGCAAGCATTTCTGGATACGCTGACAGATGATTTTACTTTTTGGTTTCCAGTCGGCAAATTCCACGGTTTAAATGAAGGTAAAGAACGCGCCAAGGAGTTTTTTGAATATGTTTCTGCATCCTTCCAACCGGGAATCAAGCTAGTATCTCTAGACCACATTACTAGTAATGAGACTACTGTAGTTTTTGAATTTCGGGACGAAGGACTTTTGTTAGAACAACCTTACAAAAATCGGATAGCGGTTTCCTTTGATGTACGAGGAGACAAAATTTGTAGCTATCGAGAATACTTTGGTAGTGATGGTAAATCTTACTAAAACCGATTTACCGCATTTAATTATTTTGAGCTTTTAATGCTTGAATTTCTTTGCATTTAGCCTCAGCTGCTTTATAAGCTTCTAAATATTCTTTCCCTCCCAACATAACATCACCATAATAATCGTAAGGTGCATCACCGTAGATAGGTAATGGATCATCTTCTGGATAATCTTCTTTTGATTCTTCTATCACAGCTTTTAACTTTTTCATACTCAAGCTTTGAGCTGCAAAATACAACATCTCTTGGGAGTTTTTGGGCAAGTACGGTAGAGTCGGATCGATGATTTTATCCTCTATTTCAATCCAACTGTGTTCTATGGGCTTGTGTGGCTTACCCCAACACACCAAAAATCCTTGCACATATTTAGCTCCCTCTGTCGCCAATGCTGCTTTATAAGCATTATTAAAGGGCTTTTTAGCCTTACTTTTGATGCTTTCCGCCATTTTTATGGAAAG
Organism: Anabaena sp. CCY 9402-a; assembly: GCF_963920945.1. Classification (NCBI taxonomy): domain Bacteria; kingdom Bacillati; phylum Cyanobacteriota; class Cyanophyceae; order Nostocales; family Nostocaceae; genus Anabaena; species Anabaena sp. CCY 9402-a. The sequence continues at coordinate 90,841 of NZ_CAWUDL010000005.1, read as the reverse complement.
TTCTTCATCCAATGTTTTGTTCATTTACGGATGGTATTGATAACAGCGACCATAATAATAGTATCACTTTCAGACAACACAAAACTTGACTTTAAAGATTTTGAGATTTATGAACATAGTCAAGATATATTAGCTCTGCGAAAATGAGATTAAAAAAAATTTGCATATCCCTTTTTGCTTGTCGATATAATTGTCAAACAATCTTTGCCGGGCTGGCTCAAGTAACTTGTCTTGAGTTCGAGTAGGTGAGGGAATCAAGCTAACTTTGAGAAAATACATATATTTTTCAATGGGAACAGATGTATTGTTCGCAAAATTAAAAACTAAACTGATTAGTAAATGGAGCTAAGCGGAATCGAACCGCTGACCCCTTCAATGCCATTGAAGTGCTCTACCAACTGAGCTATAACCCCTTATGTTGCGTTATAAATTATCTCTTAATATTTAGTGTATTGTCAAGCGGTTTTGCAAATTAATTATTAACTTTATATAGTACGGTCTTAAGTAATTAATAGTTGACCTGCAACAAATAGCTCATACAATGCCCCATAAGAAAATACACAACTAACATCGCGGCGGCAGCAAGGGCAACCAATGTACCGGCTAACATGAGAGAAAATTCTTTATGCTCAACGGCCTTCTCCATTAGGTGTAGTGACCAAGCCACTAGAGCCACATCAAATAACAAAATAGGAATTAACATATTTCTTAATATTTTTTAACACTATGTGGAATAATCTTAACACTGTTTTGGGGAACTGTATTTAACTGGGGGCGATGTGACTCAATCTATATAATGGCTTTAGAATTAAGCGTACAAGCGTACTGGAACTTCACGATCGCGCAAATAATGCTTAATTTCCGCCACACTTAACTGTCCGTAATGTAGCAGCGATGCCAATAAAGCAGCTTCCGCCTTACCTTCAGTCAGTGCCGTATGAATATGTTCACAATTACCAGCACCACCAGAAGCAACCACTGGGATTTGTACAGCCTCAGCAATTACCCGTGTTAACTCAATGTCATAACCGGCTTGAGTACCATCAGCATCCATACTTGTCACCAATAGTTCCCCTGCGCCGCGTTTTTCCACTTCTTTAGCCCACAGTAGGGCATCTAAACCAGTATTTTCTCTACCCCCACGCACATACACATCCCAGCCTGGATTATTAGGGTCAACTCTGCGCCTAGCATCAATAGCAATAACTATGCACTGATTACCGAAGCGATCGCTAGCCCGATTGATCAAGTCTGGATCACGTACTGCCGCAGAGTTAATACTAACCTTGTCTGCCCCAGCCCGTAACAAAGCTTTAACATTTTCTAAGGATTGGATACCGCCACCCACCGTGAGGGGAATAAAGACCTGTTCAGCAGTTCGGTGAACCACATCAAAAATAATATCTCTGTCTTCATGAGTAGCCGTAATATCTAGAAATACTAACTCATCAGCCCCAGCTTCGTTGTAAACCTTGGCCAGTTCTACCGGATCGCCTGCATCCTTGAGGTTGACAAAGTTAACTCCCTTAACAACCCGTCCCGCCTTGACATCTAAACAAGGTAAGATTCTTTTAGATAACATATATTTTTTAACTCCTGGGTAATTGTCCGGAATTTAAATTGTAAATGGACGTGGGTATTTCCCGCCGAAAATCTTCGCAGGCTTGTCTATGTGCAGTGTTATGGCGGAGATTGCCCTCAAACAGACCTAAACCGAAAGTTAAAGCTGAATTATGGCGATCATCTCCTCGAAAAAACAGCCTCCAGAACCCAATGGAGAACCAAAACAGCATCGGGAGTCAGCAAAAGCAGCACCCAAAGAAAAGATTTTGCAACCTGAAGCGGCTGTTGATGAACAAGGTAAGCAAGAAGAAAGTATCAGACCACAAAGATTTGCTGACTACATCGGACAAAAAGACCTCAAGGATGTTTTAGATATCGCCATCAAAGCAGCCAAGTCGCGGGGTGAAGTTTTGGATCACTTGCTACTGTATGGCCCTCCCGGATTGGGTAAAACAACAATGGCAATGATATTAGCATCCGAGATGGGAGTCAACTATAAAATTACGAGTGCGCCAGCCTTAGAACGACCGAGGGATATTGTTGGGTTACTGGTGAACCTTAAACCAGGAGATATCCTATTTATTGACGAAATTCATCGCCTCTCGCGGATGACCGAAGAAATACTGTATCCGGCGATGGAAGATTATCGCCTAGATATTACCGTGGGTAAAGGTTCTAGTGCCAGGATTCGGAGTTTACCTCTGTCCAAGTTTACCCTAGTAGGTGCAACAACCCGCGCTGGTGCTTTGACCTCACCACTGCGCGATCGCTTCGGCTTAATTCAAAAACTACGCTTTTATGAAGTTGATGAACTCAGTAAAATAGTCCTGCGGAGTTCCCAATTACTCCACACCAATGTCACCGACGATGGCGCAATCGAAATTGCTCGCCGTTCACGGGGAACACCACGGATTGCAAATCGGTTACTCAAGCGCGTCCGTGATTATGCTGAAGTAAAATCCTGTGCAGAAGTTACCCAAGATGTCGCAGCCGAGGCATTGCAACTATTTCAAGTAGATCCCTGCGGTTTAGATTGGACAGATCGTCGGATGCTAAGTGTAATTATTGAACAATTTAACGGAGGCCCCGTAGGCTTAGAAACCATTGCCGCCGCCACTGGTGAAGATACCCAAACCATTGAAGAAGTCTACGAACCCTACCTGATGCAAATTGGCTATCTCAGCCGGACTCCCCGTGGACGAACAGCCACAAAAGCCGCATACAAGCACATGGGATTTACACCACCCAATGAGCAGATGTCTTTACTATAGGAAATAGGGCATAGAAATTCAAAATTCAAAATTCACGCATTGAATAACTTCTGCCCCTCTGCATCCCCAATCCCCAATCCCCAGTCCCCAGTCCCCATGATGATTAAATTAATTAGTATTGTTCTCAGTCTGTTACTTGTGTTGGGCTGGGGTACACCAGTCATGGCACAAACCCCACAACCAAGCATCACCCAAGAGCAATTAGAACAGGGTGATGAGTGGGCAAATCAAGCTTTTGCAGCCACAAATAAAGGTGATTTTGCGACGGCGGAAAAGTATTGGACAAAGATTATTGAGAATTTCCCTACGAATGCAGGTGCATGGAGTAACCGGGGTAATTCGCGGGTGAGTCAGAATAAGCTAGAAGCTGCGCTAGTTGATTACAACAAAGCCGTAGAATTAGCCCCAGATGTCACCGATCCTTATTTAAATCGTGGTACAGCCTTAGAAGGGTTGGGCAAATGGTCAGATGCGATCGCAGATTATAATCATGTTTTGGAACTCGATCCTCAAGATGCAATGGCGTATAACAATCGGGGTAATGCCAAAGCAGGTCTAGGTTCATGGTCAGATGCGATCGCAGATTATAAAAAATCCTTTGAAATTACCCCAAACTTTGCCTTTGCCCGTGCTAACTATGCCCTTGCTCTCTATGAAACTGGGCAAACAGACCAAGCCATCCGCGAAATGCGGAATATTACCCGTAAATACCCCAACTTCGCTGATGTGCGTGCTGCTTTAACAGCTGCTTATTGGGTAAATGGTCAACAAGGTGAAGCGGAAAGTAACTGGGTGGCTGCCTATGGCTTGGATAGCCGCTATAAAGATATGAACTGGGTGAAAAATATCCGTCGCTGGCCGCCTAGCATGGTGTCTGCTTTGGATAAATTCTTGAAAATTCAATAACAAAGAGGAGATTAGGCATTGGAAATCTCATCTCCCGCATATTTCCCATCCTAATGCCCCTATTTGCATCGAATGTTGCATTCTCTTAAAAATCTGTTACATTACGTTACAGACAGTTGCAACTGTTCAACGCAATACATTGGAGTTTTGTTTATGTCAGGTTTCAAAAATTCTACACCCATTGTTGCCGAAGATCCTAATGCTGTGCGTTTTGGGTTCACTCCTCAGAGTGAAAATTGGAACGGTCGCTTTGCAATGATTGGTTTCCTATCTGTCGTTTTGATTGAAGCTTTTTCAGGTCAAGGATTCCTTCATTTTTGGGGCATCCTGTAAATTGAGTTAACATTTCCCCGACTGCAAAAATTGGCCTTCTCTTTGGTGTGAAATGCTAATTTTTGCAAAAGGTCGGGGGATATTAAGGGTAGATTTACCACAGAGACACGGAGACACAGAGGTTTTAAAGGACGAGTCGTTGAATTCCGTGTTTGATGAGGGGAACGTTGAAGTTAATGAGTAGGCCGACACGATAACCGGAGAGTTTCAGATAGGTCAATAACTGGGCTTTGTGGAATGGGATGATTGCTTCTACTGCTTTGAGTTCGACTATTACACATTGTTCAACGAGTAAATCGACGCGAAAACCTCTGTCTAAACGAGTATTATCATAAACAACAGGTAACTGCTGGCGGGAATAGCTCAAAGCCCCGCTACCACTGACAGCACTTGGAACTCTTCATTTTTAACTTTTGCGTAGTAGTGCTAGTGCGATCGCCTACAAGATTATCCCGTTATATCGAAAAACATTATCCCAAACGTAATCAATCACTGCTTTAGCATCATCCAAGGGAAGAACGTGACAAGCCCCCTGGTGATCATAGGTGAGTAAAGGTACTTCTAGGGAATTGTCTGTTATTTCACTATTCTGCACTACTTGACCACGAATATTTTCTAGATTGTCCAGAGGCCCTTGAATATCAAAGTTAATCTTTGTACCTAGTTTATTCTCCACCCAAGTTTCGATGTGATCATCTAATTGCTGAGGGTTTAATGGTGTGGGGCTGGTAAGTAAGTGATAGTATACCAGAATTATTTCCTTACATTCTTCTTCTTCTGCTAATTCAATAAACATTTGAAAGACGCTGGCATTGTTAGCTAAATTCTTGAAAAATAGCGTATCTGTAACATATTTTTGAAATTTAATTTTTTTATTCTTGTAGTTGGTGTATTGCTTAAAGGCAAATCCACCCAAAGTGATCGTTAATGATAAAGTTGCCACCAAAACAGGCATGACATTTCGGACTTGTTCTAAGTCTACATTTAATGATTCAACCAGAAATGGTACATTCAATACTATAAAAATTGCCGCAACTAGCAATAATAAATTCGGTAACGTTCTTAATATTAGCGGAATTGCCGACCCAATCGCTGGAATGCCAAAAAGTAATCTATCTTTCCATGTCATGCTTGTTTCGACGTTAGGAAAGAGTAAGTCAACATCTAGTTTGGGAATATTTTTGTAGAAATAAACATACATCTTACCAGGAATAAATTTCAAATCTTGAATTTTTTCTTTTTTGGCACGGAAGTAAGCAGCTTCTTTAAATTTTACTAATAAAACAATCCTTTCAAAAATATCAATTATCTTTTCTTTTTTCCAAAAAAACAAATTTTTTACTAGAATCGTTTTACAATTATCACCGCGATAGTAACACAAAAAGCGGTCAAAATCCTCAAAATTTACTTGAGTTGTCAAATCAATTAGAGATTTAGTTGTTAGTGCTTGTTTGATAATCGATTCAGGTAAAAGCATATAATTTGCTCTTTCCACAATATGCTCAAAGCTATTAACGACATTCAACTCCATGTCATCATATTGCTCAAATGTCGGTGGAGTTATTGGTTGAATATCTGCATTGGGGTTAAAGGGTACGTAATTATCTTTGATAGTTTCTAAGGTTCTGTGGAAGCGAAAGTGATAGTATGCAATGAGAATTTTGCAGAAATCTTGAAATTTTTGGGCATCAGTCTCATTTAGCTGACCATCTTGCAAGCAAAGTTTGATAATATCGCTGCGAGTGTAGGGAATGAATGCCTCTCGATTTGCGTAAACAGCCATGTTAAAACATTAATCGGAATCTAACTAATGGGTTTGCCAAACCCCACGAAAACGGCAACCATCAGACATAATGTCTTCATTGACAACTTAATTCTAGTATTTTGAGTCGTAAATCTAGCAATTTTTCTGGAGTAGAGAGTGTTTATTCCACTCCACGACGATGGTTAGCCGCTTGCATTAACAAAGAATCAGCAAAAGCGATCGCATCACTTGCAGACTTACCACCGGCTAACTGTGCTAATTCCTCTCGGCGAGTGGTCAAATCATCCAAGTTCGTGACACGCACCACGGTACGCTGTTCAGTGTTGCCATTGTCGACTTTCTTACCTTTACCCTGAGTAATAGTTTGCTTATTTACCCGAAAGTGTTGATCCGCCATAGCTGCTACTAAGGGTTGGTGAGTCACACATAATACTTGATGATGTTGACTTAACTGGTGTAACTTTTCTGCTATTGCTTGCGCTACCCTCCCCGAAACACCCACGTCAATTTCATCAAATACCAGCGTCCCCGCCGCGTCGGTTTGGTTGAAACAGGCTTTGAGTGCGAGTAAAAACCGACTCATTTCACCCCCAGAAGCAATTTCTGTCAATGGTTGCAATGGTTCGCCGGGGTTGGGACTAAACATAAAGGTGATTTTGTCCGCACCCGCAGCCGTTGGAGAAGTAGGTACTATCTCAACTTGAAACTGTACCTTTTCCATCGCCAAGGGTTTGAGTTCCGAGATTAAGCGAGATTCTAGAGTCGCGGCGGTTTTTTGGCGTAGCTTAGTTAATTTTTCACAAGCTTGAGTTAATTTTTTCCAACTAGCTTGTTCTTGCTGTTCTAAGCTTTCAATAGATTGTTCGCTATCATTCAGTTCTGCTAGTTCCCCATTGATGCGTTGATAGTAGGCGATCGCCTCTTGTAAACTAGGGCCATACTTGCGACAGATTTGTTTTAATTCTCGAATGCGTTCTTCTACTTCCTCTAACCTTTGAGGATCTGCTTCCAAATTCTCCCCATAGGCGTTGATTTGTCGCCCTACTTCTGTTAATGCTGTTTGAGCATCTCTAATTAAATCCAACAATGGTTGCAGTTGGGTATCATACTCCACCATGTGATTTAATGTAGCTTCACTGTCGCCCAGCAGGTCGCCGGCGGCTGGGGTTTCGTCGTCGTTTTGATACAAAGCTTGGTAAACTTTGTAACTCATCTGTTGCAAATCAACCACATGATTGAGGCGTTCCCGTTCTTGCTGGAGTTGTTCTAACTCTTGGGGATCACTGAGGTTGGCTGTAGTTAATTCCTGGACTTGATAGGTGAGTAAATCCAGTTGTTGTAAGCGTTCCCGTTCCGAGGTGCGGCGTTTTTCTAGGCTGGTGTGGGCTTGTTGGTAAGCACTAAAGGCTGAGGTGATGAGTTGACGCTGCTTGATTAGAGAATCGCCGCCATACATATCTAACCAATCGCGGACTTGGGCGGCTTGTCCGACTTGGACAGTTTGACCTTGGGCGGTAATTTCTACTAAGCGATCGCGCAGTTCTGTTAAAATCCGACGGTTGACCAACACACCATTCACCCGCGATCGACTGCGGATATTACTAGTGGTGACTGTAATTTCTCGGCTAATAACTATAGAACTATCATCAATTAAATCAATTTCTTGTTCCGTCAACCAAGCTGCTAACGGCGGTGTTGAGGCAAAAGTTCCTTCCACCATTGCCCTAGCAGTCCCCGTGCGAATAGCGCGACTAGAGACTTTACCGCCTAAAATAGCATCAATAGCGTCTAAAATAATCGATTTTCCCGCGCCGGTTTCACCTGTTAATACGTTCAGTCCCGCGCCAAATTCTAGTTCTAGTTGATCAATCAGGGCAAAGTTCTCAATTCGCAGACACAGCAACATCAGAACAAAGTCTCCAGGAAAGGGAACAGGGGACAGGTGACAGAACACAGCGATTTGAAGTTACAGGAGGTTAAGCAGGATTTTTGAGAATCGCCAAATACCTACTACCATTGAACTAGCAAGCACATTTTAGTGTAACAAAAAAGTCAATGGTCATTAGTCATTAATTACTCTCCTTATTTCCCAGTCCTCAATCCCCGATCTTAAGAAATACCAATTATTTTAAACATATTGTTACAATACTTAACATACCCAATCCAACCGGTGGCTTTTTCTATGATTGTTAAGACACTTCCTACGAACTCCCGACCGATTGAGGGTGAGCTGCAAGTTACAGAACAGGCGATGCTAACGAAAATTGTTGAACCTGAGATATTAAGTTACAACCCGGCGGAAATAACAGCCCACTATCAAGCTAGACCTTGGCAAGTTGTAAGGCGGATTTTCGCAGTTTTAGGGCCGACTATATCCTTTGTTTTGGGGTTGTGGTGGGATAACAAACGGGGAGTTGTCGTCAAAAATGACCAGCGTCGAGCAATTCAATTAAGAGACTTACTCACACAATTGGGGCCGGCTTATATCAAAATTGGGCAAGCTTTATCCACTAGACCGGATTTAGTTCCTCCCCTCTACCTAGAAGAACTCACAAGGTTACAAGACCAATTACCCGCTTTTCCTAACGAAATCGCCTACCAGTTCATTGAAGAAGAACTAGGAAACCCGCCGGAAGAAGTTTACGCAGAACTTTCAGCCATGCCGATCGCAGCTGCTTCCTTGGGTCAAGTTTATAAAGGTAAACTGAAGACTGGGGAAGAAGTAGCGGTGAAAGTCCAGCGTCCTGACTTAAGAGAACGCATCACTATTGATTTATATATTTTACGAGGCCTGGCAGCTTGGGTACAGAAAAAAGTCAAGCGGGTACGCAGTGACTTAGTTGGGATTTTAGATGAATTAGGCGATCGCATTTTTGAAGAGATGGATTATATCCATGAAGGCGAAAATGCCGAACGATTTTTTGAATTATACGGTCATATTCAAGACATTTACGTTCCGAAAATATACTGGGAATATACCAACCGTCGCGTGTTAACGATGGAGTGGATTAACGGCACAAAGTTAACCCAGACCGCAGAAATTAAAGCCCAAGGTATAGATGCGCGGTATTTAATTGAAGTCGGTGTACAGTGTTCATTAAGACAACTTTTAGAACATGGATTCTTTCACGCTGACCCCCATCCAGGTAACTTGTTAGCCACACCAGATGGTAAACTAGCTTATCTAGATTTTGGGATGATGAGTGAGATTCAACCGCCCCAACGTTATGGTTTAATTGAGGCGATCGTCCACGTTGTTAACCGCGACTTTGAAGGACTAGCACAAGACTACGTTAAACTAGATTTTCTCTCCCCAGAAACAGATTTAACGCCAATTATTCCAGCTTTCGCCAAAGTATTTGCTAACGCTCAAGGTGCTAGCGTCGCTGAATTTAACATTAAAAGCATCACTGATGACCTATCAGCATTGATGTACGAGTATCCTTTCCGCGTACCCCCCTACTATGCTTTAATTATTCGCTCTTTGGTAACACTGGAAGGCATAGCTATATATATAGATCCCGACTTTAAAGTTCTCAGTGAAGCATATCCTTACGTTGCGAAACGTCTATTAACCGACCCAGCACCACAATTAAGAACATCACTACGAGACTTACTATTTAAAGAGGGTAAATTCCGGTGGAATCGGTTAGAAAACTTATTAAAGAATGCGCGGAAAAATCAAGACTACGACCTCAATTTAGTATTTAATCAAGGTGTAGATTTTCTATCTTCTGAACGCGGGTCTTTTATTCGCGACAAACTAGTAGATGAAGTTTTAAATGGACTGAATGCTTTAAGTAAAAATGTCCTACATAACTTTACTTACCTGTTAAGAGAAAGAGTAGGTATTACAGCCATCAACGAAACTCCAGGTGCAACAGTTGAGCAACAACAAACCTTAGAACATATCAAAAATATCTCTAATATTTTGAGAGAAACTCGCGGCTTTGATGCAACACAACTCGCACCGCAAATAGCTCAATTATTAGTAAATCCTGGTGTGCAACGTTTAGGTCAGCAAGTTACCAACCAATTGCTACAAAAGGCTACAGTCCGACTACTGCGGGAATTATTAGCAGCAGAAGAAGTTAATAGCAATGCAAATAGTGAGTTAGGGAAACCTACACAGTTATCTCTGTCTGCTAAAAGAGTATAAACGTAGTAGGGCGACAACCTTAATTTACTGGGTTGAATAATCATAAGATAGTTATATTTGAAACTTTCTAGGTTTTTTGAACCCAATGTTTTAAGGCAGTCGCTACATACTATTCTGACTTTTCACGTTATGTGGAAAAGCTAACGCGAAACCTAACCCCCTAACCCCCTTCCCTACATTCTCTTCTCCCAAAGGGAGACGCTACGCGAACGAGAGGCTACGCCAACGCGCAGCGTGTCGTTCGCGTTAGCGTCCCGCAGGGAACGTAAGAGAAGCAAGCTAGATCGAGGGGTTTTCCAGATCCCGTGAAAAGTCAGACATACTATTGCTTCCTTCAATCAGTCAATAAACTAGGAGAAGTTAGCACAAATACGTCCCTTACACCATGAGCTTCAGTTTGTGGTTTAATCGGTGTTGTAAAGTGGAAAAATTCATGGTCATTGACTAACACAATTTCTCCTGGATAGAGAATTTTACTAAACACAGGCTTTTCCTTTTTAGCAGTATATAAGTGTGTTTCTCCACCTTGAATATTTTCCCTATTAACAGAAAAAATCCCGATAAAGTCAGTACCGTCTTGATGGATACCTTCCGGTGCAGGATTACCAAAACTATCAGGAGAACATATGGTTCTAATTTGATGCACACCGATTTCAGCTTCTGGATGGATTTTACAAGAATCGGTAAATGCCAATATTAATTTTCTAAAACTATCAAGTTCTATCATGGCATCTTCTAATTCTGCAAACTCTCGCTTTACATCACCCAATAATGGATTGTATTCTTTACTTTGGAAAAGATATCCATGCGGCAATTTGTGTAATTGCTCTCCTGTAACTATAAACCGTGATAATCTTCTGAGGCGATAGTTACCTTTAATATAAGGATCAACAGGTAAATTGTTAAAAAACGCTTGGAAATCTTCTACATTAATTGAATTCACCTTTCTAAAGGTAAATAGAAAGGCATATTCTAATTCTGTGATTCCCCCGACTTGTTGCATAGGAATTTTCTCCTTGCCTTTGCAATCATTCCCATTTATCTTGATGGGAGGCTTATATTACCGAGTGTATGCTACTTTTTATTAAAATGTCGTCAAAATGACTACAAAAATTGACAAATCATGATATGTGTTAAAGCAAACTAGCAGGATTTTGCGATCGCTGCACTAGCTGCACTAATTTAAAAAGATTTATAATTCCCTTTGTAAATTTAACTTTCAAAATAATTAAAAAAATTTGAAAATGTCTTGATCCTAAATTGCTAGTTTTATGACTGATTGGCTTTACTGTTATCCCCCCCTATATGCTGGTGTTTTGCTGAAACGTTACAAACGCTTTTTTGCTGATGTGCAGTTAGCTACTGGGGAAGTAGTTACAGCACACTGTCCCAATACTGGCCCGATGACTGGAGTATCAACTATTGGGAGTGTCGTACAACTTTCTAAAAGCGATAATCCTCACCGCAAATTGGCTTACACTCTAGAACTAATTCAGGTACACGATAATCAGCCGACTTGGGTAGGTGTAAATACAGCTTTGCCCAATCGGATAGTGAAGTTAGCTTTAGCAAAGTACCTGTTCCCGGAGTTGGGTAACTATAGCCAAATCAAAGGCGAGGTAGTTTATGGACATGATAAGAAAAGCCGTGTAGATTTCTTGTTAACGGGGACTGACGCAGAACGCCCAATTTATTTAGAAGTGAAAAACACAACTTGGTGTGAAGGGACTTTAGCACTATTCCCTGACACCGAAACTACCAGGGGACAAAAGCATTTACGAGAACTAACTGCACTCCTTCCCCAAACCCGTGCAGTTATGTTGTACTTGATTAATCGGGGTGATTGTACAGAGTTCGCCCCTGGTGATAATGCTGATCCTTTATATGGTAAGTTATTACGAGATGCGATCGCACTTGGTTTAGAGGTCTTACCTTGCCGATTCGATATTTCCCCCGAAGGTATTCGTTATCTAGGTTTGGCAAAGCTCAGAGTTTAAACTTAAGTATTTTTTTAGACATGACAAATCTGCAATAGCATACTAGTATAAGTAGGATTTTTGAATTTATGGATTCAGTTATGGATACTTTCTCAGTTGCCGCTAATGCTATTGCTACTCTAGTTTTTTCGGAAGCAGTCAAAGAAATCGGCAAAAATATCGGTAAAACTATTTCTGGCTTTGTCGGATTTTCAGTGAGTTTCATCAGTGATAAGTTTAAACAAGGTATGCAGGCAATTTTTCACTGGGTTTAAAATTATCGTCTCTAAAACAAATCTATAGTAATCTTTAGCCGTTAATGATAGTTCTGATCATGGGTGTAGCTGGTTCTGGTAAAACCACCATTGGTAAACTGTTGGCGGAGTCTTTGGGATGGGAATTTCAAGACGCGGATGATTTTCACTCGCCAGAAAATATTGAGAAAATGCGCCTGGGTATTCCCCTAGATGATGCTGATAGAATACCGTGGTTGCAAGATATACGAAATGCGATCGCGCAATGGTTGCAAGAAAATAGAAATGTAGTTTTAGCCTGTTCCGCACTCAAAGCCAGTTATCGACAATTTTTGGTAGGGGATAGGGATGATATCAAGGTCGTTTACCTCAAAGGGTCAGACGAAATCATCCAAAAACGGCTGCAAGAACGCCAAAGTCACTTTATGAGCGAAAAACTCCTCAACAGCCAATTTAACACCATTGAAGAGCCTAATAACGCTATATATATAGATATTTCACAACCCCCAGAAGAGATTGTGAATTTTCTCAAGACTACTTTTGGTTGATTTTGGGAGTTGGGAATTGGGAAGAAGTTATTACCCATTACCAACCCTTAGCAAATTAATATCTGATGAAGTGTAGCACATCACGCAATACACTATAACCTGCTAAATCCCACAGTAAATAAGCTAGAAAACCAATCATTGCTAAACGACCATTCCAGAGTTCGGCTTGGGGATTAAAGCCGAAGATAAAGGCGTTGCGGTCTATGCCATTGTAAGCATTAGCAACTGGTGGTAAATCTGTAGAAGGACGAGTTTCCATTGTTTTCTCCTAAATATTCAGAACTGTTTTTTCAAAGCTTTGTTTTAGTTAGGATTTACCCACTCACAACGAAAATCAAAGCTTTGCGATTGCTTGTTTACGGCCGCAATGACGAAAATACGTAATGATTGCGTAAGTCTGGTTAGTAACCAATGAGGTGCAATACATCCCGCAGGACGCTATAACCTGCTAAATCCCAAAGCAAGTAAGCGAGAAAGCCAATCATCGCCAAACGACCGTTCCAAATTTCCGCTTGGGGATTCCAACCAAATAAAAACGCATTGCGATCGCGTCCGTTATATTCGGTAGCAATTGTTGGCAGATTACTAGTGGAAGAACGAGTTTCCATTTTTTGCTCCTAACAATTTGTTACTTAACTTAACTTTAGCTATTTATCAGTGAATTGCTTTCTGTCGGTAGATACAATCTCTAAGCACTTCTTGCGGACGATTAATGGAAACATTTTTATATTGTCAAATCCATCTTGAGGAGGTGACGATCATCTTATTTGTAAATGAACGTAAATTTGCATTAAAGTCTCATGGATTATGAGGATATTTCTTAAAAGAAATAAGGCACAAACAATTATTAAAAAATAAATGTATTATTCTGTGTTCTATAAGGATTTTTTGCTCCCATTTTTATAAATCTCTTTAAAATAATGCGGTTAAAAATACAAACTTCTATCTCCCGTAAGATATGATTTCAATCTTTGGGAAGATGATTTTAACTATCAAAATTAAGGATTCTATATATTAACAATAAAATTGTAGGGAATGCCATAAATACATACATCAAATACACTTGCTACTCACAAACTGACTAACTTAGTGCTGAGTCCTAAGTAATGAGTGAGCGGACTTTTGCTTATTTTTGCTTAAATCCGCCCTTACCCACTTAGCACCCAGCACTTAGCAATTATTATTAGCGCAAGGAAATACAATGTTTCACAGTACAGATATTATACTCGCACTCTACAAGCCTCTATTGTGGGTAGCACAAATCCCCGTTACTCCACCAGGGGTCTCACCAGCACAATTATCACTGCTGACTGCTGGGCCGCGCTTTTTTGTTGCTCTCCTGTCTGGAGTGATTTTAGCTTTTGCTTTCCAATTAGTATTAACCAATCTTTCCGTAGCCGCAGGGATTTCCTATTTGGGTCGTCCATCTGATTCAGGTACGGATGCAGGCGGCAGTTTTGGCGGGACAATTCGCAAAATTGGCACGGCGGTCGGACTGTGGACATTAATCTCTGTCACTATTGCCTTATTAATCGCCTCTTTTCTCGCAGTAAAGTTGAGCCTGTTGGTTCTAGATCCGGGATTGGGAGCAATTCTAGGTTTAGTGATTTGGGGTGCATACTTTTTATTATTGGTGTGGGTGAGTTCTACTACTGTAGGTTCATTAATTGGTTCGGTAGTTCACACCGCCACCTCTGGTTTTCAGGCGATTATGGGAACAGCTACCGCAGCCCTCGGTGCAAAAGCCGTCAATCAGCAAGTAGTATCCACAGCTGAAGCCGCCGCCTCTGCGGTACGTCGGGAATTAGGCAGTGCGATCGACCCGATCAGTATCCGAGAAAACATAGAAGATTATATTGAAAAGCTGCGTCCACCAGAATTAGACGTATCTCATATTCGCCGGGAATTTGAAAGTTTACTTCAAGACCCACAACTGAGAGAAATTGCTGGTAGCCCTGATTTGCGTCAGATTGACCGCCAAAAGTTTGTTGAGTTAGTCAGCAGCCGTACAGACCTGTCGAAGCGAGATATCAACCGCATCGCTGATAATCTATACAAGGTTTGGCAACAAGTTGTAGGTCAACAAAAACCTGTACAAGACAACCTGGGTGAGTTGGTTAACTATCTCAAAACGATGCCACCTGGACAAACCAAAACCGATGAACTCAATGCCAAACTAGATCGGTTGATTGCAGAAATGCGTCCAGCGAAGGAAGCTGATCAAAAAACAGCCCCAGGGCCGATTCAGAGTACAATCCAGCAAGCAATATCTGCTTTAACTGGCGTAGCTTTGGGACGGGCAGATTTATCAGATTTAGATGTGGAAAAAATCTGGCACGCCTTGACTACAGCCAAAGAAAAAGCTACAACACAAGCTGATAAATTAGGACTGCCTACACCTTCCCAACCTTACAGCCCGATTCGCGCTGATGTAGAAAACTATCTGCACAACACCTATGCTTGGCAATTGAGTGAGGATAGAATTGCCCAAGAATTTCGTGATGTGATCTACGATCCAGCCGCCGATCCTAGTACAGTGCGGCGAGAACTAGAACGACTTTCCCGCAAGGATTTTGTGAATATTCTCCAAGACCGGGGATTACTGACTCAAACTCAAATTCAGCACATAGCCGATCGCCTGGAAGCAGTACGTCAGGAAGTGCTAGTAATAGTCACTGCTGAAGCTGAAAGAGAGATATCCCAAGACTTGCAACGCCGTGTTAACAGTTATTTGTTAGTAACGGCTAAGGCTGATTTGACCCCAGAAGGGATTGAAAAAGATTTCAAACCTTTAGTAACAGACCACGAAGCAGATTATGAAACCCTATCGCGGCGACTGGCTATAGTTGAGCGTCAACAGATGCGAGATATATTGCTAGAACGCAATGATATGCAGTCCTACGAAGTTGATGCCATTTTAGATCAATTAGAAAGACAACGCGATCGCAGTTTGGTAGAATCCAAAAACTTGGCAGAACAAGCCAAATATCAAGCTGAAACCCTCTGGCTAAATGTCGAGGCATATCTGCGTAACACCGACAAAGCCGAATTAAACCCCGATGCCATCCGGGCTGACCTGAAAACCTTGCTAGCAGACCCCCAAGCCGGAATGACGGCAATTGGGGCGCGGTTATCTCGCTTTGACCGTGATACCCTGTTTCAATTATTGAGTCAACGGCAAGATATCAACGAAGACCAAGCTAATCAAATCATCCATACTGTTGAGGAATCTTGGCACAGTGTCCGCCATGCGCCGCAAGCTATAGCAGACAAAGCCAAAGAACAATATGATTCTGTAACTACAACAATTGCCGATTACTTACGCAGAACTGGCAAGGAAGAACTTAATCCAGAAGGGATTCAACGGGATTTAAATCGACTGTTTGAGAATCCTAGTGAGGGAGTTGTCGCCATCCGTCAGAGGTTATCGCACTTAGACAGAGATACATTGGTAAAATTGCTCAGTCAACGCCAAGACTTGAGTGAAGCCCAAGTCAACGAAGTGATTGACTCTGTGCAAACTTCCATTCGTAACATTGTGCGTGCGCCCCGTCGCCTAGCTACCCGCACCCAACAAAGAGTGCAGAACTTCCAAGCTTATTTAGAGGCATATCTGCGGCATACTGGCAAGGAAGAATTGAACCCAGAAGGCATCAAGCGCGATGTGCAGTTACTACTGCATGATCCAGGCGTAGGAATGGAAAGTTTGGGCGATCGCCTGTCACATTTTGACCGTGGTACAATTATTGCTCTGCTAAAAATTCGCGAAGATATCAGCGATGAAGAAGCTGCCCGCATAGCTGATAATATCGTCTCAGTCCGCGATCAATTTGTCGAACAGGTGCGGGGAATCCAACGGCGCATTCAAGATGTGATTGATGGAATTTTTGAAAGGATTCGTCACTATCTCAACTCCTTAGAACGTCCCGAACTCAATTACGATGGTGTTAAACACGATGTTCGCACATTATTAGAAGACCCACAGGCAGGATTTGACGCATTACGCGATCGCCTCTCATCCTTCAACCGCGATACCCTCGTAGCCATCATGAGTTCCCGCGAAGATATTTCCGAAGCTGATGCTAACCGGATTGTTGACCAAGTTGAACGCGCACGTAATACAGTCTTACAACGTGCCGAACGCCTACAACATGAAGCCGAACGCCGCTTAGAAGAAGTCAAACATCAAGCCCAAAGACAAGCAGAAGAAACCCGCAAAGCAGCCGCTTCAGCTGCTTGGTGGTTATTTGCCACAGCGATAGTTTCTGCCGTTTTCGCAGCCTTTGGAGGTGCGATCGCTGTTGTCTTGGTGTAGTTGAACAAACTTGTCTCCGCTTAATTTTCAGCCTCCTCAATATGGGAGGCTTTTTTATAGGAACTGTAAAAAATCAACAATTCATGCCGCAAAGAGATAATATCCACAGTATTGTTAAACAAGCTATCACCAAAGATGGCTGGGAAATTACCGACGATCCCTTTGTCATATCCTATGGTGAGCGATTTTTATTCGTAGACTTGGGCGCAACGGAAAGCAATACTTCAAAGCAGTTAACAGCAAGATTCATTGGGGCTAAACGCCAAAATAGTAGAATTGCCATTGAGATTAAAGAATTTCGAGGTCGGTCTGCGATCGCTGATTTAGAACAAGCGATTGGTCAATACACTCTTTACCAACTCTTACTCAATCAAGTAGATCCTGAACGTGCAATATATCTGGCAATTACAGATATCACTTATGAAGAAATATTTAGTGAACCAATTGGTCAACTCGTAATTAGCGACTTACCCATGAAATTGCTTATCGTAGATACAGAGAAGGCAGAGGTCAAGCAATGGATACCAACACGGTTTATCGAAACATTGTAAAACAAGTCATTCAGAAATACGCTAGTTTTCGTCCCTCTCACGGCGAAATTAGACTAGACACAGTATTTGATGATACCCAAAATCGTTATGCACTCATGCAGGTAGGCTGGGAAAGGGGACGACGAGTTAGAGGAAATTTGATTTATGTCACTATTCAAGATGGGAAAGTTTGGGTGGAATATGATGGCATGGAAACTGGTATTACTCAAGACTTAATTAATAGAGGAATTCCAGAGACGGATATAATTTTGGCTTTCTTACCTCAAGAACAGGCTGTGACGACTGGATAATGAGGGAAGAGAGACAAGGGAGAAATTTTATAAATGCCCAATCAAATCAAACTAACGATCGCCTCAATCAAAGCATCTGGATCTACTGGTTTCGATACGTGCAGTTGAAACCCAGCCTCCATTGCTTGCTGCTGATTGATTTCCCCAGCGTAAGCAGTAAGTGCGATCGCCGGGATATTTCCCCCCCGTTGTGGTGGCTGCTGTCTTAATTGCCGTATCAACATATAACCGTCTACCTCTGGCATTCCAATATCACTAATTAAAATATCTGGTAACGACTCAGATAGTGTATCTAATGCTTCTTGTGCTGATGTCACGGCAGTAACTTCGACTCCGTAATCTTCTAGAATAAAACTTACTAAGTCTCTAATGTCTGGTTCGTCGTCTACTACCAAAACCCTTCTACCTGAGAGCATAGGTGATGGATGGCTAGTGGGTAAAGGTTGATCATCTTCATAACTCATGGGTTCGTGTTTGTGTATCAGTGGTAAATTAACTTGAAAGGTAGCACCCATGCCTTCGCCAAGACTTAGGGCTGCAACAGTGCCACCATGTAATTCTACGACCTGACGCACGATCGCGAGTCCTAAACCCAAGCCACCAAATTTTCTGGTAGTTGTACTGTCGGCTTGACGAAAGTAATCAAACACATAGGGCAAAAAATCTGGTGCAATGCCTTTACCTGTATCGCTGACTTGAATTTGTACATGGTGATTAACTTCTTTGAGGTGAATATCTACTGTGCCGCCAGAGGGTGTAAACTTGACCGCATTAGAGAGTAAATTCCATGCTACCTGTTGTAGTCGATTGGAATCACCCATGACTTGGCTTAAATTAGGATCAAGGAAAGTCAGAATGTTAATAGATTTGGCATCTGCCGCCAGTCGTACTGTTTCCACCGCCGCTTCAACTACCATGACTACACTTACCGGACAGATATTTAATGTCAATTTTCCTTGCAGGATGCGGGAAACATCTAATAAATCTTCAATTAATTGCGTTTGCAGTTTAGCATTCCGTTCAATGGTTTCTAAAGCGCGTTCAGTCGTAGCTTGATCAAACTTGCGGGAACGTAACAATTTTGACCAACCTAAGATGGGATTGAGTGGGGTTCTCAGTTCATGGGAGAGAACCGCCAAAAATTCATCTTTAATGCGATTGGCAACCTCTGCTTCTTGGCGTGCTAATCTTTCTTGAGATAGTAAGCGATCGCGCTCTTGTTCTACTTGCTTGCGTTCGTTAATATCCAGAACAAAAGCCACGCCCATGTTTTGCGAGTCGTTGAGTAAAGCTATGCCTAATACCACTGCTACCCGTTTACCGTTGCGGTGGATATACTCCTTTTCATAAAGTTGGGAAACACCATTGGCTTTGACTTCAGCGATCGCGCGATCGTCCAAAGGTCTATACTCTGGAGGAGTAAGTTCTCGCCAATCGATTTTACCTAAAGCAGCAAACTCTTCACGGGTGTAACCAGCTAGTTTTAAGTAAGCATCATTAGCATCAGTAATCAAGCCATCTACAGTCCAAAACGCCACCCCAATCAAATTGGATTCAAACAACCGCCTAAATCTAGCTTCGCTATCTCGTAAAGATTTTTCAGCGCGTTTGTGTTCTGTAATGTTACGAGAGACTGTGATTACACCCTCAATATTTTTGTCAACATTACGTAGTGGTGTCAGTATGTATTCATAGTATTGTGTACCATTTACTGTCACATATTCACACTCATCTTTGATCGGTGTGCCGGTTGCCATGACAGTTTGATATTGATACTCTACTGTTTCGATTAAATCTTTTGGTAAATCAAGTTCTTGCACAGTCTTACCAACCATATCTTCTGGATGAAGACCCAAAGTCGCAGCACCCCCATGACTGACATATTGATATTGACCTGTGCTATTGAATATAAAAATGTGATCTACTGAGGTAGCAAGAATAGCATCTAAGATATTAGCCTGTTCTTGAACTTGGTTCACCAGATGCTGTGTATTTGCTTCTATCTGTTTGCTTTCGGTAATATCCATACACGTCCCAATTATCCTTATCGGCTGTCCCTGTTGGTCAAAGAAAAATTTTCCCTGAGCAGCAATCCAATGTATTGTGTGATCTGGCCAAACTACGCGAAATTGATCACTGTAATGCGGTTTACTAGCTTGGCTTTGGGAAATTTTATCTATGACTTTTTGTTGATCTTCAGGATGCACACAGGATAAAAACGCATCATATGTACCAGCAAAACTACCTGGAATTAAACCAAATAAAAGTGCATGATTTTCCGACCAGATGACTTTTTCAATCAGGATATGCCAATCCCAAAACCCCATATTAGCAGCATCTAAAGCCATCCTCAGCCGTTCTTCACTCTCCCCTAAAGCCGTTTTTACCTGTCGTCTATCGCTAATTTCTTGTTGTAGTTGCTGGCAAGGAAGTTGACACTCAACTAATTGCACAGGCGGCTGACACCCGGCGGCTTTCAGTTGTTGCTCAAGCAATGCTTGGCTGCGCTGATACTGTTTTTCTAATTGTTCTAACTCAGCAACCCGTCCTCGTAAAGATATTAATTCCTGAGTTAGTTCACAGTTAGCCGGGTCAACATTTGGGATTGACATTGGGAAAATAATTCTAAATTAATAATGCGACATCAATTATGATGCACCGCATAAATCAGATTGAGTATGAATTTTTTAACTAAACAAATCAATCCGTCATCAGATATATAGAAATTTATCTCAAAAGTTGTATATTTATACGTAGCATCTATCTATGGTTAGATATTTAGTCGAAGTAATGTAGGACTGACTTTGCCCACCCGACATTAGATAAAACCTTTTATGGGAGCGATCGCAGTCAGACAATGTTGGATGTACTTTGATCACGTATAAACTTAACTCTGACTATTGCTGGAGATAGAGGGAATGTATTCTACTGTACAGATAAATTTATATATAGACTAGTCCACAATTAAATGTCTTTGATCATTGCCTCCGAAAGCGTCTAACTTGGAGGTAATTTTTTTGTCAAGGGAGAATTTGAATTTTTGTTAAAAAAGCCCCCCGGTCGTTAGCCGAGGGATTCTGCAAGTCGGTATTGTCGCACAAAGACATTCGCGAATATCACCATACCAACCTCAAAAATGCCATATGTGCCAAAATGCCAAATGAGTGTAGCGGTAGCGGGGAGTTGTGCCGCGTACTGAAATCGCCTTTGGCAATATTTACTTATCTGCAAATTACCACTACTACGCTTTGGGGTTGGGGAATTGCGCGATCGCTTTTATCTTTTTGGTGGTTTTGTTGGTCTAGCCCAAGCAGCAGTATTACCTCCTTCAGAGTTCCCTTTTGGTTTTTGTTGAGATTGCTTATTATTTTGTATTGGTTGAGTATTTTTTTGACCTTTAGGTATTGGTTTTGGAATGCTGGTAGTATTATCGGAATTAGAGGGTGAAGAAGGAGAATTATCAAATCTGCGTCTATCATCCCATCCCATTACTTGGAGTGGAGTTGGTAGTACAGGACGATCTTTGTATTCATTGACAGTTGAATCATTAGTTCTTGTAGGTCTACCAATATGGAACTCATTAACATCTCGCGTAATTTCCATATATCGAGTTTCTTGCTCAATGTTAAGAGAATTATTCCAAGCCAACATAGCTAATAACATTTTAATCCGAGGTAGGTGATAAATTTTCTCTACTTCACCTTTGCCCTTTTCTTGAGGATAGTCTTCTATACTAATATTATCAAGGATATATTTTTCAAATGCAGTTATCAGATTTGTATGGTCTTCACTAACAGCATCAGTTGTCTTAATTGCCCATTCATGACCATCAAATAGGTTGCTGTATCGAGATATGCGATCGCTCAAATACAACTGTGGCTCAATTTTAATAGCACCCATGCCCAAAGGTTTACCCATGCCAAGTTTAAGACGGTATTTATCGCTTTGAGCAATGTCAAGTATCCACAAAATTGTGCCAAGCTCAATATCTGTTAAATTTTCAAAATATATTTTGAACTTAAAATTTATGCCTGATTTAATAGGCTTAATTGTAGTTGTCTGACTTTCTGAAGCTTGACTTTCAAGTTTAATAGGAGGTGAAGAGCCTTTATGCCAATATAACTTATGTCCTCGTATAACAGTTTCCAACTTTGGTTGTTTAGCATAATGTTGTAGCTCCCTGCGATCAATATTAGTTTGAACTAAGTAATGTTGAAATGTTGTAGGTTTAGGACTACCCAATATTTTAGGTTTGATAGTTTTATCAGGATCTCCTGTTTGCCAAATAGTTTTATCAGTTGTCACACAAATCGCATCAGTTATAAAAATTCTACTGCCTCTAGTTTGGGATTTGTTCGACTTTTCCTCTTTAACCCAACCAAAAATAGATTCTGTAATATCAATAATTTCTGACTTACGTAATTCTTCAGGTATAAATTTTTCAACAGATTTTTCATAAGGTAGACGAAACATCATTGCGTGTCCGAAGAAAACTAATTTACTATCTTGAATGAGATAAAAAACTGGTTGCATTTCTTGTAAAACAGCTTCTTCACCTAGTAATTGCTTTTGTCCCTCAGTAATTTGTTCTTTATATTCCTGAATCATTTCCCCAGGAATAGTGATATCGTTATTTGCATTTGATTCAGGCAAACCAAAAACAAATTCCATGTGTTTGCGTGGAGCAGAACCTGTTTTGACAACTACAGCATCTATTCCATTATTATTTGTTGGAGTTGCTTTTGCATAACCTAGCTTGACTCGTCCCTCGTTATGAGGATGCGAACGAAGTGGATCAACTTGAACACTTATCTCGAAAGCATTCAATGAATTATGCCAACGTCGTAATCCTCTCGGTATATTATTTCTTTCAATTCTGGCAAAAGATAAGCCATCAATTATTTCATTTGCAGGACGTATAGCCCAATTAGAACCTTGTTTAGTTATAAAACCTGCTTGCATTAAAAAAGAATATGTATTGTGTCCTTCGTCTCTTAGAAGATACTCACGATACTTATCTCCTAATGAAGTTCTGTCTCCAACTGCACGATAAACTAAATTATTTTTAGTTAATTTATCAATTTTACTAAAGCTAACAATTTCAACTAAATTTCGTAGCATCCCTCGCAAGCTACTACCGGGAATAACAGGTTTTGTAGATTTATCTAAAGGATTAGTGTAAAAGAAATTTGGTAAATCTTTAGATTCTGAACCACCTTTAAATTCATCTCTTGTTAATCCACAACGAATATAAAGAGGTGATTCAGTGGTTAAATTACATTCAATTCTACCAGTGTAGCGATTTTCACTTTGTAAATAATAGCGGTTTTCTTTCGGTAAGGAATCTGGTGATACTTCTACAACTTTTTCTGGTAATTCTACAAAATTATAAGGTGCGATCGCTTTACGATTATCTGGAACATTAGAAATGTGTCTTGGATTCATTTTTTGACTTCCTTAAAAGTAGTTAAGTTAACTAGACGACTCAGATTAATTCGAGCTACACCCGAATCATCGTAATCAATATAGTGACGAACACTTAAATGCACGGGACGATATAATAATTTCTGATTTCCATCAAATGTAATATCAGTTAAAGGCACTGCATGACGTAAACCTTGTGAACCATCTGATACTAAGGTAAACTCATCACAAGTTTTGTCTGCTTTTGTTCCCCAAAGAATGTGATTTTCTGAAATAAATTCTGTATCTTTTTCATCTTGAATTAAACGAGCTTTAAAACCTTCATCAGTTTGCCAAAGCATTACTTCTGATGTTTCACCAAAAGCACGACATTGTTGCAAAGTTAAAGGATCTAATTGAGGCAAAAAATCAAATACACTATCTGATGTTAATAACTGACCATCTTTAAACTTTCCCCAGATTACTCCATCTTCTGCATGAGCTAATAGATACTTTAATTGATATTCTTTAGCTTGGGTTTTCAACCATTCATTTATATCTAAATTAGGTGAAATATCTAAAAGCTTGTGTATTGGTTTATTCAAGCAGCTACCTCCTCGTTTAATGCGTCTACAAATTTTTCCAAATCTTCAGCATTATCTATAGTTAAAGGTTCATCTTTTGAACCTTGGGTAATCTTCCAAATTTTATTTTCTGAAGCTAAAGTAATTATTGCCTCTTTTCCCTGCAATCTTCCTCTTCCAACACTACTTGTACCACCAACAGGTAAATCTCCAGTCCACAAGTCTTTAATTAACAATAGCAACAAACCAATCTCATGAGGTTTCGGTTGACGTAATTCCAATTCCAAGTTTAACTCTGTTTTGTCGTTTCCAAAAATTGGTTGCTCGTTGAATAAAGCACCGTGTAAAGCACCACCTGTAAAGCGGTTAATAGCTATGCGGTTTTGTACCAAATCAGTTGTTTCTTTAATGATACTTTCATGAACAATTAAACGACTTGCTGTTGCTTTCTTCGTTTTATTTTTACTGAAATCAACACCAAATATTTCATCAATAATGCTTGTATTTTTATGCAGAGTATTAACAATTCGTTCTGCACGATGACGTAATACCCCCGCTAAACTTGTACCAGATAACACAGGTTGAAGTTCTCCATCTCGTCGAGATTTGAGGTGTACTACGTCCGGTGCTTTATCACTGGATGCTTGGCCAGAACGAATTAATAGAGGGGTAGCAAGGGTGAATGTGGCGTTAATAGTTAGGCGATCGCGTTTATCTTTTTCATCCAGATGTACACTCAAAGTATCAGCAATTGATTTGTATGTGCGATATTCTGTTAAAAAACCCGTTGTCCAATGAGGGAAAGTTAACCACGCTATCCTATCATCATATTTTTGCAAGTCAAATTGCCATACTTGCCATTCTTTTACGTGACAGCGACCAAAACCACGTTGCTTTTTCATGCCAATAGAAATTGCGCCGTTTTCTAATCCTTGGAGAACAATTACTAACTCTTTAATTAGTTGTTCTCGATTATTTTCTATTAATAATTCAAAACAGAAGTCAAATTGTGTTCCAGCTTCCAGTAATTCCAAGTCATATTTTTGTCTATCTTCAGCAGTTCTACTAATGCTATTAATTTTGACTCCATCTCGTAATTCTACATGAGGGGTAGTGTTACTAAGAGCATCATTAATAATTAAAGGACTTTGCTCACCTTCTTTTTCACTACGTTGTCCACCGAATAATACAGATATTTCATCTGCGTTGTAACCATATTCATAATCTCGTAAATAATTACGTAATGCTCCAGCAATAGAAGAACCCATTAGTAATGCTTTATCTTCTAAACTGTCTCTTAAAATGACTAAATCAATATCACCCTCAGTATCACCGCTTCCTAGACAAGTGGGGGTATCTAATACTAATAGACCACGTACAATAATCCGTTGAATAATATGACGTTGATTGCGTTCTCTTAGGCATTGATTAATCATTATTTTTCTCCTTTGTTGCCTTTTTAGCAACTGCCATAATTAACCGCAATGTATACTTTTCAGCTAATTTGTTTTCTCTAGCAAACTTATCAGTGATACTTCTCTCTTCATCGGCAACCCGTACTTTTAACTTTTGAGAATCTCCAATCCAAGACATGGGATTGTTTAACCATTCATCAAGTTTTTGTTTAAGAGAGATATCTCTGATTGTGGCTCTTTCAAATTGACCACTGGCATTAGACGGTAGATTTTTTAAAAGAGATAGCACTAAATCACAGTCTCCTGTTGATAAAGCTTGTCTGGCTACACTTTGTAAGCGAGATAATTGATTATTGGTGATTTTACCTTCTATTTTTAAATAACCAATTTGCTTTTGTAACGCTTGTTCCATTTTTTGATGCAGTAATCTCTCTGCCATTTCTGCTGCTAAATTTTTTGATGCTTGTAGTTTCAACACAGGCTGATTGGATAGTTTCGGAGGTTCGGGTTTTTTTGCTTGAAAATGCTGTTCTTCTAGCCAATTAACAACAACTCTGCCAAAACCTTCAACTCTGCGTTCACCAATGCCTAAATTTTCTAATTGTTGAATTTGCTCTGAAGTTAAAGAAATATTATCAAAAACAAATACGCTCCCTGCTTTCAATACTGCAATTTGAGGCAAAGGTAATCCCCATTTACGATTAAATCCACCTACTACACTGCTACCAGCAAAACTACGTTGTGGTTTAAGTGTCCCCACAACTTTTTCCAGTTCTTTGATCAATGGTGCTGGTGTTTGATGGTCTGTTGATGGCGGAATGACAGCGTACTGACCCCACTCATCACGTAATATTAAATCACTCAAAAGTGTAATTTTTAAACATTCGTTGTTAATACGTTTAGTAGCCGGAATACTGATTTCATTCCAAACATCGTGACAAATAACATCAGATATTTTCGTATGTCCGTAACCTGCGCTTTGAGAACCACCTAGCCAGATATCTGCCGATTTTTGGAGCAGGTTTTTGAGAAAGTCTGCATCAGCTTCATGACACAGAATCACAGCTTGAAAAGCCTGTCCAGCATCCATAGCATCGTAACAGAATATTTCCCCTTCTTCTTGACTAGCGCGTCCTTTTTTGCGATCGCGTCGGTTATGAATATTGATACGCCGCTTTTCCTTGTAAAATGTAACTCCACCCTCTTCTGTCCAGAAATATTCCGCAACAAACTTTGGTGTTTCTGGTTTTTCTTCTTCATCAATACTAAAATCATAGACTGTGATATGAGATGAGTCATCACTCAATTCTGCATCCTTATCTTTGAACCAAGAAAGAGGTACAGGTAATGTGCGCTTTTGCTTCTGACTTAGCAAATAAGCATTTAAATAGTAAGTCTTTTTATCAAAAAAAAGGCGTTTTACTACATTATTATTCAAATCTAACTCTGATAAATTATGCTCTTTCATATAACGTCCAATTATTGCACCGCGAATCATACTACCAGGAATATAATTGTAGGAAACATCACTATTTGGATCGCCTTGAAATGAAGTAGCCAGTAATGGTTGTTGAGTGTGTAATGAAAAAGTTATTGTTTTCATGTTCTTTATTCGCTAAATTTTTCCAAATAGGCTCATATACTTTTGTGTAATGTCTGTTCCTGAATCATCGTGCAGAGTACATCGTACATATCCTCGACCTCGATGTCGTCCACTTCCTATACGTCTTAGTGCTAGTGTACCCACTGCTAAAAGTGATAATATTTTTTGATTTGGTTGGGTTTCAAATACTAAATCAGCTTTAAACTCAAGTCCACGAATCACAACGCGAAAAGAGCGCAAACTTCCCGTATCAGCTACACCAGATTCAGAATTAATTGCAGTTTGACGACGAATTGTTGTGAGTGAATCTAGAACTTCTCTTTTGGTAAGTTTAGGAAGTGTTTTCTTTTTAATTTGGAAAGCAACTGCTTCTCTTAAGTCCTCATGTAAACAAGCATCTCCTACGTGCATTGATGCTATTGTTCCCTGAATACTACCTGGTGTACCAAAAAGAATGCAGGCAACATTTTTCCAATGAGGACGAATTTCAGGAGATAAAGCTGCAATTAAGTTATCACATTCTTCACTCAACAAACCCTTGAGTGTGCGTCCACGTAAATAGGGAAATCCGCTAGAATCATGCTCTACTTCTTGGTCAATTAAACCAGCAACACCATCACCTCTACCGAATGTAGTATCACTTAAAAGTTTGATTTTTAGTTGATAAATAGTCACCTAATCCCCCAGTTCAAGATAAAATTCCATAGCCTCAATAGCATCAAAGTATCCACAAATTCCGTCTTTCCATCCATCTTTTGCTAATTGTTCACTTTGACCGCTAGATTCTGGAAAAGAAGGTAATTGCGACAATCTATAAGCTGATAAAAACTCTTTGGTCGCATCCTTAGAGGCTTTCCGTAAAACTTCTCGTAAAGCCATAACTTTGTTGTGGCGTTCTTTCCAATCTTCTCCTTGTTTAAATTCTTTCACAACTTGAGTAAAACCTTCCCAAGTTCGCCACTCGATGCTATGCTTTTCTAGTCGCACAGGACGCATTTGTAAATGGCAAACATCTTGGTTATCAACAGATATTTGATATTCAAGCTTGCGAATTTCAACAATTGAACCTAATAAACCACTTGCTGCTAAATGCCAATCAATTGCTGAAAATCCATCTGGCTCAAATTCCTTGTTCTTTTTAACAAATTTCTTAGCTTCTTTGCATAACTCCTCACTAATTTTATAAGCTCTTGCAAAAGGATAGTGAGTTTTAACAACACAAACACCTGCACAAGCTGTTAACTTTTGACCATCTGCAACAGGCTGTTCTTCAAATTCTCGAAGAAATAAAGCAGCTAATTCTAATCCTAATCTTCCTTCACAAATAAACGTGATATCATCACCGCCATAAACTAAAGGACGGAAAGGAAGATAGTATTTAGCTTTGAGTTGAAATTCTCCAAGTTTACCAATGACCTTCCCTTGTTGTATTGACTTTGTAATTACCTGCACAACAGCTTTCAGTGCATTTTTACCTGCCTCATCAACACTTGTAGAAAAATCGCGCATCCTTTGGATGTAATCTCTATTATTTTTTGCCTCTTCACCATATTTTTGAAAACGCTTACCCATACCATTACCATCAGCATGAACAATTGCTACATAGCTAGATTCTTTTTCAGAACGTCCTAAATGATCTGTTCGGTAGGGGAATTGAAAAATATTTTGGTCAACTACTTCAGCAAACATTTTTTGCAGTTTTTTATTTGTTCTATCAACAGCTTTTAATTTTTGCTTAGTTTCAGTGGATATAAAGTAGCTGTCTGCTTCTTCTTCATCACCATATTGAATATATTCGTTACTTCTATCAACAGCAGGTAATTGAGTAGAATTACAGGTGGCTGTAACTCCTAAACCTAGTAATGGCACTGAAGGAATGCGCTCATGTTTTCGGCGGTCAATTTCTCCTTCCATCAAGTCTTTGACTACTTGATAGAGATGTTCTGTATCCCAATCAAATTCTTTGTGAGCAACTACTAGATTAATTCCAGGAGCATCTTCTAAAACTCGCTTGCTCAATACTTTAGTAAATTCTATAGCAATCTCTCGCGTTCTAAATACTATTAATGTATTGCCACCACCAGCATAAACTAATTCTGCATTGAGTCTACTTCTTTCAATTGGTTCTTTTTGTTGATTTTTTGGAACATCTAATTGATCTAAAGTTTCTTCTACCCAATCACCTGTTACTTCAGAGACTAAATGAGATGCTCCAATATTTTCGCGGAGACGATTACTGCTGAAAATATAACCCTGAATACCTGATGTATCTATTATAGTTATGGTAAACTTACTCATTGTGCATCCTCATCATTTTGATCAATCCAATTAGAAATTTCTTCTGATAAATTTTTTAGATGTTCCCTTCCAAAGACAGCAATTTTTTTATCATTGGTAGAAGCTACAATTTCAGCTTTGAGAGTATCTGGTTCGCTAAAACAACAAACTAAAGCTACTCGCGCTTCATCTCCTCCCATCTGTCTTGCTCGAAGGTATGCTTCAAAAAGTTTACTTTTACATAAACCTCTGTTACTCGTTGTCGAACAAGAGATAGCAAAGAGCTGATATCCCCGTGTAAAGGCAACATCGAACTCAAACCCATCTCTAGTACCTTTAAGGGGAATTTCAAAATTTAGTCCATAGTCTTTTATCTGCTTATCAGCAATATTTTTGACTTCTTCTAACACATAATGCTCTAGCCATAAACCATCAAGCCACTTACAAAAATGTTTGATTTCTTTGAAAGCTCCTGTTTTTTCAACTTGTTGTAAAGAAAGCTGATTATCAGATGTAATAAAATTTTCTTCTTTGAAAGCTGCAATAATTTCTTGCGGTAAGTCATCTAGGGGTGTTGATACTTCGAGTAAAGCGGTCTTACTTTTCCACTCTCCCCCACCATTTGATTTACTCTTATACGCTTGTTCACGGAAAACTTTATAAAACCCATCAAACCACTGCTTTGCTTTACTCTCTTCCTGAAAAATATTTGCAAGTTCTCTTGCTAATTTTGGTAATTGCGCCTGTTGTGTCGGTTTTTGTTTTAACTCCAACCCATGTAACTGAAACAGTTCTACCAGTTTTATTTCTAACGATTCAGGTTTTATTTTAATACGAATACGCTCTCTATCTTCCCTATCTATGCACATCTCTAACCTACGTGCATCAAGATAGCTAAAGACAGTATCAGCTTGAGATTGGCTGAATACTGCTCTATAAGCGTGTACTGCCATTGCTTTTGTACCGCCTGTATAATTCAAACCGATTTTTCCGTTTTTTAAACCTTGAATTTTACGACAAATTTCATCTTGAATGTGATAGGCATCAGATTCATATTTACCAAGTGAAATTAGCTGTGCTGATTGTAAGCCTATTAGTTTGTTATTGAGGATATTTTTCAGCCGTTTAGCCTGAGTTTCTGTACCAGTTGTATGTACTAGATATGGAGTACCACCTTTTTTTAGTAATAAATTTGCTGTGACGTAGTTAGGTAAAGAGTTTTCACCCATAAGCAAAAACAGGTGGTCAACTTTGTAATTATCAAAATCTGATATAGCCATATAAATTTACCTCACCCTTTAAATTTATTCGTGTTTCAATAATCAAGTAGTTAATAAGCGATCGCTATTTCCTTACTCTCCTTTACTCAACCCCACCAACAACCGCGCTAAAGCTTGGATAATTGGACGCTGCGAAACATCCTCACCTCGCTGTAATCTATGAATCCTACTACGTAAAATCGGCGTTTCCGACTCAACAACGTCATTATTCCCCAAAAAGTCGCTAAAAACGATCGCAATAACTTGCAACCTCAACTCATCACACAACTTTTCCCAAGGCGCAATCTCAGACTCATCTTTGACTAAAATCACCGCATGGGTAGCTTCTTTCATAATCAAGCGGTTCGCGTCGGAGATTCTTCCCCCAATATCAAAGACGAATATCGGTGTATTGATACCTCTAACTTCCTGCGCCTTCAATTTGGCGAACTCTGGACTAAATCCTGCTTTGTATCGTGCTTTTAACTCGGTGGCTAAATCAGGATCACGTCTGGCGGTTTCGCTGTACCACGAACCATCGCCATCGGGACAGCCGGAAATGAAGTATGATTCTGGCGCGTCGGGAATCTGCAATAGTGCTTGTTTTAATCCCTCTCGAAAGCAAGTCTTTCCAGTGTTTGCAAAGCCACACAAGACGACTTTCAGGTTGCTTTGCGCCTGCGACTCTCGCACCATATCCAAAATATCCCCGACTTGATATTGGGGATGTCTGCTAATGGTGACTACATATCTATCTATCCCTGGATCGCCTATTTTGGGATCTAATAGAGCGATCGCATCATACAATTTCCCTAATTTATCCGCTAATACCTGACTAACTAATACTGAAACTCGGCCATTGATTTTGATGAGATTACCACCGGGTAATTCCCCTGTAGTAATCATCTCATCTAACTTTGCCGCTACATCGCGGACTATGCGATCACCTGTAGCTAGCGTACTACCAAATCCTACTTTGAGGATATCACCCTGTAACTTGATATAGTAGGTATTCATTATGTAATTAATGACAAAGCATTGATTCTGGCTTTTGCCTGATTACCGATTCCCTCCTGAAATTTAATCAATCAAGTCTCCCAATTTATACGCGGGATTGTGTGTGATTGAAATCACATACTTAGCCAATTTAGGATCATAAAAAGCTACTGCTCCGTAGATATGAGCAAGTTTATGTGCTAATACAAAGGCTACAGGTATAGATATTGGCCCATTGATTTTGAGTAATGTTCCTCCTGATAGTTCACCTGATGTAGCCATTTCTTCTAGGCGTGCTGCTGCATCGCGGACTATTTGGTCATTTTGAGCAGGTTCGCCAAATCCAATGCGTAAAATCCCGTCTTTTAACTCGATTTTGTAGGTAGCCATGTCGCTTTGCTCCAAATTTTAAATTCCAACTTAACACTTCAAAACGTGAATTCAATGAACCTCTCCCCAACCCCTCTCCGACGCGGAGAGGGGCTTAAATCTGGCTGGTTTCAACGAAAAATAAAGCCTTCAAAGCTTCTTTCCTTGTAGGGGAGAGGTTTTGAGAGGGGTTTTTCAATTCATCGAACTCACGTTAAATAAAATTTAGGTGCTTGTATCCTTTTCTCATATAATCGTTGTTTTTTCTGTGCTGGATACATCATACACCCTGCTGGAAGAGGCTACTTCCAGAGTGTCGTATGCTAGAAGCAATGGGATAGGAAGACAAGGAGAATTTTACCCAGTCCCCAATCCCCAGCCTTTCAATTTTGGATTTGCAATTTTGGATTTTAGATTATTCAATCCAAAATCCGTCTTGAAAAGTTTCCTACGGCGGGAAACCCGCCTACAGAACTTTCCGCAAAATCTAAAATTCCTAGTCCCCAATCCCCAACAAAAGTGTCTGAACAAATTTTTACTGATGTGCCGCAAGTCGAATTATTACAATGGTTAGCGCGGGGTTCTCTGAAACAAAACTTACCGCGTGCAGTGCGTTTGTGGGTATGGCTGCGCTCTCTGTACGGTGATGCTCAAGACCGTGTATTGTTAGATGATGGTTTTAGTTTGGCTCAGTGGCGAGATACTTTTTTTACTCTCAGCCACCCCAAAGGAGAAGCAATTCCCCCACTGCATCACCCTAGCTGTCCCTGTAGTAAAACTACCGCAGAATGGTTGTTTGATCAAAAAACAGGACTGGAACGATCGCAATGGCTACAAACTGTACAAGCACATACTCCCATCCCAGATTTAGATAAATTCCTACAACAGCGATTGTTTGGTGTAACTCGTCGCAGTCTCCAAGCTGATTTAGATATCTTGGCGGAGTTGGGTTGGTTAGAGAAACATGAGCAGAAATATTATCGCGTCAAGTATTTTCCCTCGCGTCCGATTACCACCAAACGGCAAACCAACGAATTAAATTTTCTCAATCAAGAGGACTTGGTCGCGATCGCGCAAAATCTTTCTCAAGAAATCTGTGGTGTGCGGCGGTTTTTCTTCAAACTAGATTTTGTGGTGACAGCTACAGATGAACTGGAAAACTGGCAATATGAATTACAAAGGCTATGGGGAAAAATACCAGTCCCACCGATTGAACTCACTTACAACAGTGCGAGATTGGGGAATACTTTCATCTGTGTAGTTTATCCAGTTTGTATTTATTATGTCCAGCGTGCTGTTTATTTGTGCGCTTTTGGGCAAAGTCCTGATCTAAAAACCGATTGGTATAACTTCCGCCTCGACAGAATCCAAGATATCACCCCTATTGAGTGGACACATCAAGATATCCCCAAAAATCTGCAACTACGCTACCACAAGCGCAATTTACCCACCCCGGATGAAATAGAAGCAAAAATGTCAGAGGCTTGGGGGTTTGATTTCTATTTAGATGCTCGCTCGATGTTATTACGATTTGACCGAGATTATCACGATCGCTACATTCGCCGAACTTTTCGCCATGACACATTTAAAGCGATCGCCTATTCACAAGTCAAAAATCTGATCAAAAAGCATACAGTCAATCTAGAACAACAGCAGGCATTATTACAAATTCTCGCCCATCGCTCCCCAGATGATGCTTACTACCGCGTGCAGTATCGACACGGTGATCACAACGTTATTATGCGTTTACGAGCATGGCGACCCAGAATAGAAGTTTTTCTCCCTTGGGATATGCGGCAAAGTATAGCTAATGATGTGGCTAGGGAGTTTCAACTTTATAATTCGTAGTTCATAATAACCTGAGACAAATGTAAATTAAGTAGGACGACTTGAAAAAACCAAACTATGCTAAGTAATGTAAAAAAATTAGGATTGAGTTCGTAGTATTCGCGTAGCGTCTCGTAGAGAGGACTTTAGTCCTTTTTTGTTCGCGCAGCGTCCCGCAGGGAACGGAGAGAACGCAGAGAGAACTAAAGTTCTTACTACAAACCTTTAATTATTTACCCTGTTCTACTTACATAAGTAATTAATATTTAATTACGCATTACGAATTACGAATTATGGTCGCACATATCCTTTTAGTTGAAGATGAAGTCAAACTGGCTCGATTTGTGGAATTGGAACTGAGTAGTGAAGGTTACAAAGTCAGCGTAGCCCATGATGGTATGACTGGTTTGACCTTAGCGCGGGAGTCAACGCCAGATTTAGTAATTTTAGATTGGATGTTACCAGGACTCACCGGCTTGGAACTGTGTCGGCGGTTGCGTGCAACTGGAAATAAAATACCAGTAATTTTGTTAACAGCCAAAGATGAAGTGAGCGATCGCGTGGCAGGATTAGATGCAGGAGCTGATGATTATGTAGTCAAACCATTTAGTATTGAGGAACTATTGGCAAGAATCCGCGCTCATTTACGCCGCACCCAAGAGACAAATGAAGACTCCTTACAATTTGCAGACTTAACACTCAACCGCCTTACCCGTGAAGTATTTCGAGGTAAACGAGCAATTGAACTCACCGCCAAAGAATTTGATTTATTAGACTATCTTCTTTCTCATCCCCGTCAGGTATTTACTAGAGATCAAATTCTCGAAAAAGTTTGGGGTTATGACTTCATGGGTGATTCTAATATTATTGAAGTTTATATTCGTTATCTCCGGCTCAAGTTAGAAGAAAATAATGAAAACCGTTTAATTTATACAGTGCGTGGTGTAGGTTATGCCCTGCGAGAATCTTGATAGTAGAGATGTAGCACTGCTACGTCTCTACTGGATGACGCATATTTCATTTTTGGAGATGTCAATGATCCGGATAAATCAGAATAAAGCTGAATAATGACTTTACAGTGAATCTATATGCTCAACTTATGGAAATGCCCCAACGCGTATCAGTTCGCTATAAAGATACGCCCTACAATACTAGTGAAATACGTTTAAAAACCTTCCGCCTTGGGTTACAAATTTGGGAAGAACAAACCAAACCTAGAAAAACAGAACTGTATGAGTTTATTTTGTCTTGCTTGAAGCAAATTGATCGCCAAGATCGTTTTATGGTTTCTCTATTATTTGTAGAGTTAGCAGACCTCATTCGCGATACTGCCCTAGATAGAAACATGAAAGAGGATATAATTAAAACCGCGTTTCGAGAGTTTGCTTGTGCAGTAACAGATTTTGAAGATATTGCCAAATAACTAAATAGTAAAGACGTTGCATGACAACGTCTTTACACATTCATAGAGTTAACAGAATCAGATTACATCTATTTTTTCTTGTTTTTATTCTTTTGGCTTTGTCGTCCGGCTTCAGCGTGTTGCTCGCTTGTACCACCAAGAGTTTTCTTCTCTTCACCACTATCCTGAATTTCTTCGGTATCTTCGCTACCTTCTTTCTTGCGTCCACCGCCATGAGAGTGTTTACCACCCTCACGACCGATTTCGGCCATATGTTCTCTGTCTTGGCTGACAGTTTCACCGCCTTTGCGTCCGGCTTCACGCGCTTCTTCAGGAGTAAATTCGTGAGCAGTTCCCTTCTCGTGAGCAGCGTGTCCACCCTTGCTAGCAATTTCACGCTGTTTGTCTTCATCCATCGAAGCGAAACCGCGCTTGCTTGTATCTGACATAATCAGACTCCTTGTAGATGTTTGGAGTTTTTGTCTTTTTGAGCCAGTGAAAATTTTTACTGGCTACGCTTTGAATGTAACTGAGCAAATTACTTTTATTCATTACCCATTAGTGAGAATCATGTCAGGGTAAACTCGTACTTTAGACATATCACCTGAGTTTAACTTGATTCTCAGAGTACGGGCTATGCAATTCTCACATATATAGTAAGTGAGTAAGTGTATTGAAAGTCTGATTCTACAGATTATCATTTTAGAATAATCAACCAACAACCTCTTAGCCGTAGATTTTATAAGTTATCACATTTATCCACTGGTTATTTTATAATTAAATCTAATGATTCAAACTCAGTCTGAAGTCAAACGCGCTCATGAACTGCGCCAGCTGTTGCAACAAGCTAGCTATGCTTATTATGTCTTGGATGCACCAATCATGGATGATGTCATCTATGACCAGCTATATCGAGAACTGCAACAACTAGAAATTCAATATCCAGAATTAGTATCACCCGACAGTCCCACTCAGCGCGTCGGGGAAAGGCCTGCTACACACTTTACCTCTGTACGGCACAATGTCCCCCTGTATAGTTTAGAGAATGCCTTTAATATTGATGAGTTGCAAACATGGGATCAGCGTTGGCGCAGACAAGTACCGCCAACAGATTCAGCCGAATACGTTACAGAATTGAAAATCGATGGTTCAGCTTTAGCTTTGACATATCATCATGGCGTTTTAGTTAGGGGTGCAAGTAGGGGTGATGGGGAGATGGGGGAAGATATCACCCAAAATGTGCGGACTATTCGCTCAATTCCTTTACGTTTAAATTTTGATGGGTTGGAAAATATCGAGAAAGTGGAAGTCCGGGGTGAGGCTTTCTTACCAATGGAAGTTTTTCAATACATCAATGAACGCCGACAAAAAGCCGGGGAACAGTTACTTGCTAATCCCCGTAACGCCGCCGCAGGTACACTCAGACAACTAGATTCTCGCATTGTGGCGCGACGACGGTTAGATTTTTTCGCCTACACACTGCACATTCCCGGTATGGATGACGCTAGTATTGCTAATACCCAATGGGAAGCTTTGGAATTGTTGCAAAAGTTGGGTTTTCGGGTGAACTCTCAACACAAGCTTTGCCAATCTTTAGCAGAGGTAGCTGAATACTATAAATACTGGGATACCGAAAGATTAAATCTACCCTATATGACTGATGGGGTGGTGGTGAAGCTGAATTCCTTTAAGCTGCAAGAACAGTTAGGCTTTACGCAAAAATTCCCTCGGTGGGCGATCGCACTCAAATACCCAGCCGAGGAAGCACCCACCCGTGTAGAAAATATTGCAGTGAATGTAGGACGCACCGGAGCTTTAACGCCGTTAGCAGAAATGCGTCCAGTGGAATTAGCGGGAACGACTGTATCTCGCGCTACCCTACATAATAGCGATCGCATTACCCAATTAGACATTCGCATCGGTGATACCGTCATTGTCCGCAAAGCTGGGGAAATCATCCCGGAAGTCGTCAGGGTACTAAAAGAACTGCGTCCGGCTGATACCGAACCCTTTATTATGCCGAGTCATTGTCCAGTGTGCGGACAGCCTGTGGTTAGAGAAACCGGGGAAGCTGTTACTCGCTGCGTCAATGCTTCCTGTCCCGCTATTCTCAAAGGTTCGATAGAACATTGGGTGAGCCGGGATGCTTTAGATATTAAAGGCGTGGGGGAAAAACTGGTGCATCAACTTGTCGATAAAGGCTTGGTGCATTCCGTTGCAGACTTATATGACTTGACAGCAGACCAATTATGTGGATTGGAAAGAATGGGGCAAAAATCAGCCGAGAAATTAATTCAGGCGATCGCGCAATCCAAAAACCAACCTTGGTCAAGAGTATTATATGGTTTAGGTATCCGTCATGTGGGCAATGTTAATGCTCAATTACTCACTGAAAAGTATCGCACAGTAGAACAGTTAGCCACAGCCAAACAATCAGATATCGCCGGGATTTATGGTATAGGTGCAGAAATTGCTCAATCTGTTTATCAATGGTTTCACATCAATGCCAATCAAACTTTAATAGAACGTTTGCAAACAGAAGGATTACAATTTGTTAACACAGAGGAAGCAAAAACCCCTAATAATATTAATCAAAAACTGCTTGGTAAGACTTTCGTAATTACTGGAACTTTGCCGACATTAAAGCGTGATCAAGCCAAAGAATTAATTCAAAAAGCTGGTGGGAAAATAACAGAATCAGTTAGTAAAAAAACCGATTATTTGGTTGTCGGTGAGGATGCTGGATCTAAGTTAGAAAAAGCACAATCTTTGGGAATTGCACAGTTAACTGAGGCACAGCTATTAGAAATTTTACCTGCAAATTAGCCAAAGAAATAGGGAGATAGAAAAATATCCAGAAATCTTACTTTCTTATCTCCCTTGTTTCCCTGATCAGAACTTGACATTATATTTGTCAGCCAGTTCAGAAAGCTTTTCATACTGTTGGATTGCGGCTTCAGTAATTAAAGCTTTCGCTTCTTCTGGACTCTTGCCATTTTCTGGAATTAAATACTTGATATAAAGTGCGACAAAATCTACCATGATTGCCGAACCAACTAATCCATGACTATCAGCTTCCTGTCCAGCCATTGCTGATACTAGTCCAGCTTTAATGGGGTCTGGTCTGGCTTTCATAAACTGATCAATAAGTTGCCAAATGTATTCATTTGGTGTGAGATTTTGTAACTTAGTTGGATCAAGTATAAATTCTCCTGCTACTACTTTTGCCTGCTCTAAAATACACCATTCTGCAAATTCTTTGAGTGCTTCTTCAGGAAGTTGTGGGAAATATTTGTGTAATTCTAAATCAGACACAGGCTCACCTTATAAATTTGAGTTTTGTTGCAGTACATTAAGGCAAGCCTAACTCACTATTTCTACAAGTTTTAGTGTGTTACGCTACGACTATTGAAAGATAACAGATATTAATTTTGTAGAGTTAGCATCAGCACAGAAGTAACTCCAAAATTCACAATAGTATTAGAGGATGTTTGAACGGTTCGGTCAGGTATAAATTGTCGTTCTGAGTGGAGCGAAGTAGAATGTAAAGCCTGACTTTTCACGGGATCTAGAAAACCCCTCTCCAAAGACACGGAGCGGCTTCTCGTGCTTAGTACCTCTCCCCTACAAGGAAGAGCCACTGCGTTGCCGGAGTTCCCCCGGTTGTAGTTAGTGGCGTTAGAGGCTTTAAATTTTCCCCCTTCCCTACTAGGGAAGGGGGTTAGGTTTCGCGTTAGCTAGTGAAGGGTTCAGCATGACTTTTCAAACAACCTCTTAAGTTAAGACGGTATCTCAACCAACACCGTTATTTTCATATGTAATATTTCGCATAAAAGCAGCATTTTTATTATAGTATTTGTCAAGGTTTCAACTACTCCACCCTGCTTGCCTACGGCAGGCTACGCGAAGCCTGATGATGGGATATCTCACTCAAAAAAATTAATACGATCATGAATCTAATCAACAAAAAATGGTGTAAAAATATATTAGTATTTGTAACATTTTTAATAGGGTTAATAACTATACCATCTGTACAGACCTTTGCGGGAGAAGGAACACCAGACTGGGGCTATGGTGGTGCAGCAAATCCCACTCAATGGGCTGAACTCAGTCATGATTTTGCACTGTGTGAATTAGGTAGAGATCAGTCTCCCATCAATATTGTTAGTGCTGTCAAAGAAAAACCTACACCAATATTTTTTAACTACAAGCCTACACCCTTAGTTGTTGTCAACAATGGTCACACTCTCCAAGTAAATTACGCACCAGGAAGCACCATCACCATTAATGGTGAAAAATATACACTTCTCCAGTTTCATTTCCATACTCCCAGTGAACATACTATTGGGGGAAAAGCTGCCGCGATGGAACTGCACCTAGTACACCGCAACGATGCAGGTCAACTATCAGTTGTGGGTATCATGATGAAAGAAGGAGCAGCAAATCGTCTAATTAATGAGATTTGGAAGTACATTCCTGCGGTTGGGGAAACAAAAACTGTGAGTCGCACTATTAACGCAGCTACTTTCTTACCTAAGACAAAAACATACTTCAGCTACCCTGGATCACTGACAACACCACCCTGTAGCGAAGGAGTGAGATGGAATGTTTTAGTAGAACCTATTACCGTCTCGAAAGAAGAAATTAGTATCTTTCAAAAACTATATCAGGTGAATGCCCGTCCAATTCAACCCGTAAATGGCAGAGTAATTGAATTGCATAGCAAATAGTTATTTGTCAGGATCTCAATTGATGAGAAATTTGATTTCTGCAAGCTACACACTCGTGACATATAGTCAGTCGTGAGTTAGACGTTCTATATTGTGGTAAAATCAGCATATAGAACAGGTGATTTCAAAACCTGTGAGGTTCAAACTATTAACCAAGTGGGCGATGACCGGCCATCGGTCGGAGACCATCGCAAAAGTTGCAGATTTGCAAAAACACTATGGCAAAGCGGAAAAAAAGCAATCTCCAGTGGATCAAAGAAACCCTCGACCTCAAGCCTGACCATCACTGGGAATCGCCATCAGGCTATAAAATTTTTGTCGCTAATCGGGGGGCTGTTCGGTTAAATGTCCCTCAAAATTGGGTGTTTGAGCCACAAGAAAAATCTTTTAAATTCCTGGATAAAAAACCACCTAAAGATGATTGCTGTCTAGAAGTATCATTTAATCAACTACCTCCCCGTGACTGGAGTTTGTTTCCCCTCAAATCTACCTTGAAAAAAGTGATGGACGATGACAGTCGCAACGTCATTGAGAGGGGAGAAATCTTCACGGTTAAACGCCAAACAGCCAAAATTGTGTGGACAGAGATTAAGTTTATCGATACCCAAGAAGAACCACGGGAAGCTTTTTCACGGACTTGCATTGGTTTGGGTTCAAATGTGCAGTGCTTGATTACATTCGATTATTGGGCAGATCAAGCCGAGCAACTAACACCCATTTGGGATGAAGTGATGCGTAGTCTGACATTAGGCCTATATATCAGTGATCCTAGCACTGGTACAGCTTTTCCAGACTGAAGTAGAACAAGCGATAGTCATCGCCTCTAGCCACCACTATGGTTGTGTTGGGGAGTGCGATCGCTATGCAAATCTAGAAGAATTCAATATTTTTCTTTAAAATAAATAAAAATGGCTGAATTAGAGTCTATGAATATCAATACATTAGAAGAAATTGAACTTGGCACATTAATTGTTCGCACACCCGGAACTCTTGGCGGTCGTCCTCACATTGCAGGAACTAGAGTATCTGTACAGAGAGTTGCTGCTTGGTACAAAATGGGTCTAAATGCAGAAGAAATTGTAGAACGAATGGGTAATTTGACTCTAGTGCAAGTGTATGCTGCCTTGACTTACTACCATGCTAATAGAGAAGATATTAAAGCTTATCTTGCTGCGGAGAAGTCAAGTTATGGCTCTAGATGATAATATTTTCAAATAGTTATAAATATTCCGTTAACCATACAAACAATGAAGGTTCCAGTCACACAAGACAAGGTACGCAAGATAGCCAGTCAAGAACACAATATTTACATTAACGAAGGAATTGATCAGCACACAGCCACCCAGATGGCTCCACGTTCATTACTAAAGCCCTTTTCTGAAGACTTAAAGCGTAATCTTTCAGATCAGCAAAAGTTTTTAGAAGTAGAACTATACAAGTGCCTAGATGAACCTTTTTATTCTGATGATGGGTTTATTCTTTATCAAGGTGATTCAACAGATTTTCTTCAAAAACTTAGTTCAAGCAATATTAAGATTGATCTAACTATTACATCCCCACCATATAACATCGGCAAAGAATATGAAGCACTAATGTCAGTTGACGAATATATTAATTGGTGTTCTCATTGGATGCAGCAAATTCATAACATCACTAAACCTAATGGTGCATTTTGGTTAAATGTTGGATACCTCGAAGTCCCCAGGAGAGGATTATGCGTACCAATACCCTATCTGTTATGGGATAAGTCACCATTTTATTTACTCCAAGAGGTTGTTTGGCAATATGGAGCAGGTGTTTCAACAAAATATCGTCTTAGCCCACGTAATGAAAAGTGGTTATTTTATATTAAAGACTACCAGAATTATACATTCAATTTGGATGACATCAGGGACTCCAATGTGAAGTATCCCAATCAAAAGAAAAATGGCAAATATAGATGCAATCCTCTAGGTAAGAATCCATCTGATGTCTGGGAATTTTCCAAAATTACAACAGGTACAAAGAGAAGTTCAAAAGAACGTACCGGACATCCGGCGCAGTTTCCTTTAGGCATTGTAGAGAGAGTTATTAACGCTTCATCAAATCAGTTAGAAATAGTGCTTGACCCATTTGCCGGTTCTTGCTCTACTGGGATAGCAGCAACAGGTTTGGGGCGTATATTTTTAGGTTTTGAGATGAGGACTGATTACTGCAAAATGGCAGTTGACAGATTTAAGGAATTTAAAAAAGAGAGGGATAGTTCTAATGAAC
The DNA here is from genome assembly GCF_963920945.1 of Anabaena sp. CCY 9402-a. Taxonomy (NCBI): domain Bacteria; kingdom Bacillati; phylum Cyanobacteriota; class Cyanophyceae; order Nostocales; family Nostocaceae; genus Anabaena; species Anabaena sp. CCY 9402-a. Next base: position 48,792 of record NZ_CAWUDL010000005.1, on the reverse strand, counting down.
AGTAAATACTATTTTCAGAATGACCTAAAGTAAGCTAGTAGTAATTAGTAATGTATATAAAATCTAGAGACATACAAGTATTATTGGACATAAATTTTCAGGAAAAATCTAATTTTTTTAGTGTTTCGTTCAGCTTTAAAATTTTTGCATTGCTTCCATGATAATTTTTCAAATCTCTGACATTTAGCACTCCTTCTTCTGCACAAAGCTGTGATATTTGTGAACCAACACCTTTTAAAACACGGATGGGAGCGTTCAGCCTATAATCACCTTCAATCTTAATTAGTTTGTATGTGTAGACTGATTCACTAAGACTAGCTGCTTGACCTGTCGCAGCTTTTTGAGCTTTCCAGTCAGAGTGATCAATCCATCCAAATCTAAGAAGATGAAGATCCTGCCGATAAAAGTTGACTGTAATATAATATCCAGATTTTTCTTTCTTTAGCAGTTCGGTATTTTCTATATTTTGTCCATAACTTCTATTCCCAAATACTTTTTCTCCTAGTTGTCCTGAACTTTTAATTTCAACAGAGTATAAATTATTAGGAATACATACGATATCTTTATCTTCTTTATTCTTCCCAGCACGCCAAAGATGAGGTTGCTGCCTCTCAAGTTCCTTAGCAAATAACTTTTCAAAAAAGTAACCTATTACAGTAGCAGGAACGTCGAGTTCAGACAGATTGATCGACAGTTTACCTTCTCCGATAGTTGTAGACCATAGGGTCTTCCAACTTTTAAAAGCAATCTGCTTGATGGTTTCAACATCTAAAGGGTGACAGCTAATCAACTCTTTAGTCTTTACCAACCATTCTTCCTCAGTTAAACCCTCATACGGGGAAGGCACTTAGTCAACTCCTTTCATCAAATTACTTAGCGAAACATCTAAAGCCTTAGCTAACCGAACAATATTAATAAAGGCTACGTTCCTCTCCCCTCTTTCTATCCCACCAATGTAAGTTCTATGAAGACCAGCTAAATCAGCCAAATCTTCCTGTGAGAGTCCTTTCAGTAATCTTAACTCTCTAATTTTTAAACCAAACTTTAAAAGTTCATGGTTATTAGCCATGAATTAATGTTGTCTGCTTGATGCTTATAAGTCTACAGACTATAAGTAGCACTCAATATTTAGAAATTGAGTTAAAAACCCCTGAACTGAAACGCAGCTATATTATCTGCTACGCTCATTTCTCAAAACAAGAATCAGTTATCAGTTGAATAATTAGCTGATAACTGATAACTAATTTGGCGTTCCATAATAGAGGGATGAATTAGGAGCGCATTTATGCAATGCCACTAATTTAAGCAGTGCGAAAACGCGCTAACTCCTCGCCTGTTTTCGCATCATGGGCGTGAACAGTACACACCAGACAAGAATCAAACGATCGCGCCACGTGTCCCACTTCCACAGGGTCGCTAGAATCTTCAATAGGTGTCCCTATCAAAGCTTGCTCAATCGGGCCACGTATTCCGTCTTTGTCACGGGGGCCGACATTCCAAGTAGTCGCAGCAATCACCTGATAATTCTTAATCTTGCCATCTTCAATATCTACCCAGTGACACAAAGAACCCCGTGAGGCTTCCGTTGCACCCCAACCGCGCCCGTCTTTTTCTTTAGGTTTGATATACCAGGGGTCATTTAAGACAAACTCACGCAAACATCGTTCCGCTTGGCGGTATAACTTGACAATTTCATGAACTCGTGCAAGCTGACGCACATGAATACTAGCACCACCCATTTGTTTAAAGACATCCAGGATAAACCCATCATAGTGTTGCCAAGATTCTCCATGTTGACCACCTGCGACTAACTGACGCGCTAGAGGCCCGACTTCCAAACGTCCAAAGTCTTTGTGTAGTACAGCCGTTGACCAAGAGTAGGCATTATTGAAGTCTTTAGTATTTTTCTGGGTGGGTTTGGTCGTGCGGTCAAAGGGGTGAACGTTGTCTGTACCTTCGTCATACCAGGCATGGGTGGTATTCTCACGGGCGAAGGTATGATCCATTAAAGTGTGAGTATCGGTGAAGCTGTTGTACACACCACTTTTCATAATCATAGCGGCGTTGCGCCCTTCGATAGTCGGCTTCTGGTATTTATCTTCATGGGGTAAATATCCCCAAGAGACATATTTACCAACACCAGCACCGTATCTATCTAAACCAATATCTAAACCCATGCGCCAATAGAAACCCAAGTCTGACTCACGATGTTTAATGTCTGCTTCTAACCAGTCCATGAAGTCATCATAAGTTTGAATTTCTTCGTAGCGTTCTAAAGAACAACCCAACCACACAGGTTCTAACCAGTTGGTGCGGAAGTATTCTAAAATTGCCCAAGCGCGGGTGATGTCTGTTAAAGTAGGGGCGCACATCACACCACCAGGCACCATATAACTGCTGTGCGGCCATTGTCCACCAAACAGGGCGTAAATTTCTACAGGTTTGCTGGAAATAGTCACACCGAGTTCATAGGATTTGCCTGTGAAAGCGGCGAAGCGACGGACAGCTTCATCGTAGAAGCGGCTACTCCGGTATTTTTTGTTTGTTAAGTCAATGGCGAACAATCCATAAAAGTAGCGGGGGATGCTTTGGATTGTTTCAACAATTTGACCGAGGTTTCTAGCTAAGATGGCATTGCGGGGAACTGTTGTCTTCCAGGCTGTATCTAATGCCCAGGATGCAGATGTCAAGTGAGAAGCACCACAGATACCGCAGATACGAGGAGTGACAATCAATCCAGCTTGGGGGTCTTTACCTCGGAGAATAATTTCAAATCCGCGAAATAGTTCGGCGTGTGTCCAGGCGTTAACGACTTGTCCATCTTCAATTTCCACGCGAACGTCTAAATCACCCTCGACTCTACCGACAGGCGAAATATCTAATGTTTTAATTCCCATTCTCCTCTCCTCTCGGTAATTGTTTTGTAGTAAGCACTTCAGTGCTTACTACGAACTAAACTGTAAAAAAGTCTTCTTCTGCCCAGTTGGGGGCTGTATTTTTAGCCACCATTGTGAGTAAGGCGTAGTCTTTGGTTTTGACTCCTGGTGGTAATTCTTTGGGGACACCCATAACGGTTTGAGTTTTAAATACCGTTCCGGGTTTGAGATCAAAGAAGGGAAATTCTGGTTCTGTACAACCTAAACACGGCATTCCGGCGCGGGTTTTCGAGGAAACGCGATTCCAGAGGATGCGGTTGCAGGAGGAATGGGTCATAGGGCCACGACAACCCAAGTCGTAGAATAAGCAGCCTTTACGCTGACCAAATTCGGCGGTGGTGGCTTTGTAAGCAAAGTGGACGTTACGAGTACAACCTGTTTGGGTGTAGGTGTTGAAGAAGGTTTGGGGACGGTGCAGTTCATCGAGGGCGATGTCAGCGATGCGTCCAGTAGCGATCGCCACTAATATCTGCGTAATCCAATCGGGGTGTGCTGGACATCCAGGAATATTAATCACTGGTAATCCCGATGTGGCGACGAAATCCTTACCTAAGAAGCCGCCTTCTTGACGCTTAAGAAATTGCAAACCTTCGGATTCGCTGGGGTTAGGCGACATAGCGGGGATTCCTCCCCAAGTGGCGCAGTCTCCCACCGCTACAACAAAGCTAGCAACTTTTGAGAGGTCATTTAGCCAATCTTTCATCGGGCGATCGGCAAACCGATTCCATTCACCTGTACCGTCGGGGGCATTAACTACAGTACCTTCAAATACCAAGATGTCTAGAGGTATCTTGCCGAGAATGCAGTCCCACAGTAGGGTTTGTAAGTTGTTGCCTAGTTCCAATCCCAAGGAAGGATGCCAAAGTAACTTAATGCCAAAGTCAGCAATTAGATCGCAGACTGTCGGTTCTTCGGCGTTGAGAAAAGACATAGTGTTGCCCGAACAAGCACCACCTTGCAGCCAGAGTACGTTAGTCATTGGCTATTTATTTGTCTATGTTTACTATTTATGACGCAGGTGTTGACGCTTGTAGAGTTTCACCCGGTGATAAATATTTAGTTTTAATTTTTAGAATAAGATATTTTTCGTTTTTATTTTATTTAATTAAATAAAAATTAATCTTTAACTGAAAATTAAATCTTTATCATACTTACTGAAAACTGCCATTTATTACACAGATTTTCATTAAATAATATGGAAAAATAAACTTTAATTTGACTTTTTAAGCATAAATACTATAGATACACTACCTTTAAATTTATCGGATATATTGACCAGCAAAAATATTTTTTAGTGCTATTCTCTGACAGAAAATAATATAAGTAATGAGTATTTAAAGCATACATTGATATTAGCAATTATACCCTAGAATTTAAGAATCAAGGTGTTCTATATTAAAAAATGAGTCATGTAATTATAGGGGAATGGGTATTGAGAAAACTTTTACCGCTTCTCTAGTTCCAACGCAAAGGGAACAACACTTCATAAAGTTCCTTTTGGCGTAAATAAATATAGCGTTTCTCGGTGGATTGAGGTACAAGAACCCCACCCCCTTCCCCCAAAGTTCTGTTCGGCAGAAACCGCCGCTCAGACTTCTATGTGCCGCAAGGAGGGGACTATGATATACCTCATGTAATTAGAAAACGCTATATATTTTCTTAAGAGGCTAGTACCGCAAAGCGTAAGTCAAAAAGCTTATCAAAAAGGCTTCTCATTTATTTAGAATGGATGCTTGATTTACACGGAAATGTACAAGTTAAAAATCTCATTCCCAATTGATAATTACCAAAACGGAGAATTAGAGAACATGAGTGAATTTTTAAATGACCTGAATGTGAGGGCATTTCTTACAAATATGGTAACGAGGGATTTAACTCTAACCACTGGATTACTGTGGTTAGTTATAGCCACAATTATCTCAATGGTTGGTGGTGCTATTGGCGGGATGATATTAGCTGGAAAAGAGATAGGTTATATGTTTTCTGCAACCATAGGGGCATTATTTGCGCCGAGTGGAGCAGTTCCCGCAGTGGTTTTAGGATTCGCCATTCTATATGTTTTGAGTAATTTTTAGGGGGTCATATGATTGAATTAAGTTGGTTTTCAGTGAAGTTATTTTTTCGAGGTAAACTAATCCGTGATCCACTCTATTTTATTAGACAAATTACCATTGGTATGAGCCTTGGTATGCTAGTGCTAATATTGCTAGCTCAGTTGGAAATTCCTTTCTGTATACCAATAACTATGTCTAGCTTAACAACAGGTATAATGATGCCCTTTCTTCTCAAGGATTTTAAAATGAAGTGAGTTATTATTCATCATATATTGATTACTTTTGATCAACTATTGACTAATGACTAATGACCGACCTTGAGGAATATATTCGGGAAATCGACCGATTTGAAGCCATTATATCTGAGTGGGATGAAAGCCAAAGGGGTGTAGCAGTTGGGCTACAAAGAGCAATTGAAGCTTTACATAAAGCAGCGTTGACAAATTTAATTAAAAGCCTCAAGCAAGAATCAATGTCAGCGTTGCGTCACGCTGTTGATGATGAAATTGTGTATGCGGTTTTGCTATATCACGATTTAGTTAAACCACCACAAGCTGACATTGAGGAAGTTCGCCCAGATTGATGAGACGTGAAGTAGTACCAAAAATGTAAAGACGTAGCAATGTTACGTCTCTACTCACGTTTAATTAATCTGCGATCGCCCAACGCACATAAGGACGAAAAGCTGTGACAGTTTTGTAGACAATTAGACTATCAGGTACGTTAAGATTTCGCAAATCGACACGAAAATATGCTTTTTTATTTTTAAATTCTACGTTGTAAAAAGCAGATGCTTGTGAACGTGCTTTACCCACACAAGAAGCATACTGATTATTCAAAGTTGAAACAAATTCTACAAACCGCTTATTGTTAGATGGAACTAACTTGGTTTCGTTGGCAAAAGCTGGAGTATCTGCCACTACTATATGCTCTGCACCACCTTCATAGGGTATACCCATCCACCATAATCCCACAGTTTTGGGACAATTACCACTGGTGCGTTGTACGTTGAACTGCACATTTGGGGCAAAAATCGGCCCTGGTTCTGGCTGTGATTGTGCAGATGTTTGATTGGCGATGATTCCTACTATTGCTAATGAACCTAAAAGTCCATTAATAATTCTGATTTGAGCCAGCTTTTTCATTACCTGAATTTTTTATATTATAGTTACTTTAATTACATGACTGGATGGCTGAAATAAAAGTGCCATGTTGTGACAATTTATCGTGTTTACAGTTACAGTTCTCCTGCCAGGAAGTAAGCAACAATATTAATTAATCAATAGAAATGCAGTCCTTAGAGTAAATTATGCTGCTATTACATGAAACCTCGAATTATTGTTTGCGGCTTAGAACGTACTGGATATAAAATCTTTCGTTTGCTCAGACAACAGGGAGCGTTTGTAGTTGGTATTCATCACAAACCCATCTCTGGCGAAGCAGCAGGCGATGTGATTATTGGTAGTTTATGTGCAGCTGCTACCCTAACAGCCGCAGGAATTCAGGAGGCGCATACCTTAGTTATAGCAGGAGCAGAGGATGAACTAAATTTATCAATCATGATGCAGGCGCGGGTACTAAATCCTCACATTCGGATTATTAACCGCTTATATAATCATAACTTGGGTGAACGTCTGGATAAAACCTTAACAGACCACTTAAGTATGAGTGTTGTGGGATTAGCCGCACCATTATTCACCTTTGCCGCTTTGGGAAATCAAGCGATCGGGCAAATCAAGTTATACGATCAAACTTGGCCAATTCAAGAAGTATATATTGATGAAAGCCATCCTTGGTTGGGTCGCCAGTTGAGTGATTTGTGGGAAGATCCTACACGGATGCCGATTTATTACTTACCCCTAGAAGGTGAGATGAATTTAATCTCGGCGGTAATTTCGGGACAAGAATTAAAAATAGGCGATCGCCTAATTATTGGTATCCAACCCCGCTTCCGCCCCATCCGTCGATCCTTAATTAAAAAATTCCTGAAAATATTAACTAGTTTGCGTCAGTTTCAGCAACATGGCCAATCAGTAGTAGTTGGTGCGATCGTGCTAATGGCAGTGATTTTAACTGCCACTCTCACCTATATGTCCACAGAATTAAGTTTGTCTGTGGTCGATGCGCTATATTTCTCTGTAGGCATGATTACAGGCGCAGGTGGCAATGACCAAGTTGTAGAAAATGCCCCCAATAGTATTAAATTATTTACTGTGGTCATAATGCTAGTGGGAGCAGTGGTCATTGGTATTTGGTACGCCATGCTTACCGATTTTGTTTTAGGTAGCCGCTTCAAGCAGTTTTGGGATGTAGCCCGTGTTCCTCAACGTCATCATTATATAGTCTGTGGTTTAAGTGGCATTGGCAATCGCATTGTGCAGCAACTCCATAGCACTGGTCATGAAGTTGTAGCTATTGAAACTGACTCTAACAATAGATATATCAACTCTGTCCGTGGATTGGGTATCCCTGTAATTCAAGGTGATGCTAGTTTCCGCACCATCCTGCAAACTAGCAATGTGCATACAGCAGCAGCAGTATTAACTGTGACTAACAACGATGCCACGAATCTAGAAATAGCCCTGAAAGCCAAAGGTTTAGCACCCAAAATTCCGGTGATTGTCCATTATGCTGACCCAGATTTTGCGGGAATGGCAAAGCAGGTGTTTGACTTTGAAGCCGTACTCAGTTCCGCAGAATTGGCAGCCCCTGCATTTGCGGCTGCGGCTTTAGGTGGACGCATCTTGGGCAATGGCATCACCAAAGATAAACTTTGGGTAGCTTTTGCGACTTTAATTACACCATCACATCCTTTTTGTAGCAAGTTGGTAAAAGACATCGCCATGTCTGCTAACTGTGTACCTTTATATATGGAAAGGAATGGTCTAAGAGTTCAAGGCTGGGATTTACTCACCACTTACCTGAATGAAGGGGATGTTTTATATTTGACAATGCCAGCAAATCGTTTATATTTATTGTGGCGAGACGAGCGAATTAGTGCTACACAAGCTTAATCTGAGAGATAATTCCTAACCAACTCTCCGCGTACCTCTGCGCTTACCTCTCTTACCCTCTGCGTTAAAACTTCCACCCAAAGCCAAATTACAAGCTTTCCATCAATTCAATACACTTGTGCATCTGCTGACGCATGGTCTCGACATTACCATGAAATCGCCGCCCATGTCCTGGTAACACCCACTCAAAGGTGTAATTTGCCAACTCTCGCATCGATTTAATCTGTTCTGACCACGAATACCAGCAGTAATCACGGAATGCAGCCAACTGATGCAACCTTTCTGACCAAGCGAGATGGTCGCCAGTAAACAGAAACTGGTTTTTGTAAAGTAGAACTGTGTGTCCTTTAGTGTGACCAGGAACAGGAATAATTAACAAATCTGGTTCAAGCACAAATGGTTCAGAACCTGTTAGCTGCATTTCTACATCGTGAGTACCCGCACCAATATCGTCAGTGTGAAGAATGCGATCGCACTGAAAATGTTCAGCAAACTTTTGATGATCTGCCACATCATCTTGGTGACTCAGATACAGATAACGAATTCCCCCCATTTCTTCTATCCGCTTAACTAACGGTGGCGCAAACCGGGGAGAGTCCACCAATATATTTCCTTCTGAACGTTGAATTAAATAGCTAGCAGCACCATAGGATTTTTCTGAATGATAGCCACAGTGGTAAACATTTTTATCTACTAAAATGGGAAAACTTTGTTGAGCAATTTTAATATCTTTTGGCTTTTCAACTGTCCCGATAGAACTAGTAGGACAAGCCAAAAGTGCTTGCAATGCTGCTAATCTTTCCGCTTCAGTTGTTGGTTGATGATGCACTGCTGACTGCTCATCAACACGATAAAATACATCAGGAGTCATCCAGCGACAGGTATCACAATCAATACAGCTAGTATCAACATAAAAATCGCCTGCAACATTTTGGGGGCGACGAATATTTAAATTAGCCATGATATACCTCTGTGTGCCTAGCTAACCCCTATGTCATCACGTTAGCAAAATTAGCCTACTTCTATCAGAACCAATAGATAGAATTCGTAATTCGTAATTCGTAATTCGTAACGATGCTCCGCCCCACTACGCTCTAAGCGCAGCTATGCCGCAGGCTTTACGTAATTCGTAATAGCCTATGGCAAGGCTAATAAAGTTATCCTGAAACCTGTAGAGACCTAGCACTGCTACGTCTCTATGTCTCTACTTTTTTACCAGATGTCTATGTATGAGCATTTAACCTTTAAACCCAGGGATTAATCTTTTTAGTGCGCGTCCAGCGACATTACTATAGGAAAGTTCACCACATAAAACTTTACCTATGATTTGGGGACTAGAAGGACGCTTAATACCAACTTGATAACCAACACCAGGAAAGCGATAAAATGCTCCGGCTAATTTTTTTGCCCAAGCCATTTCCGAACCCCATCTTTCATGGATGATCTCGGTGTATTGTTCTAAAGCGTTAATATCACCAGCAAGTGCTTGATCAATCATCCCAGCAGCTACTAAACCGCTAAAAATCGAGGGACGAATACCTTCAGCTGATATGGGATCAACTACACAAGCCGCTTCACCAGCTAAAACAGCATTTTGAGTATGCAGCTTTTGATTACCATCCCACACGCAAAGCGGATGACCATATTGCTGACTATTTTTCACATCTACATTAAATGATTGGGCATATTCAGCCACAATTTTCTTAAAGTTTTGGGGTTCTCCACCAATAAAAGTGCCTACTCCAATGGAATAACCATCAGCTTTAGGGAAGTTCCAAATATAGCCGTTTTTCACTAAACCAAACTCAACGTGAATTGTCGATTTGTCTTCCACATCAGCCGGAATTTCCGCTTCTAAAGCCCCTGCTAGTCTGCGTTTACGATCTTTGAAGCCTAACCATTTTGCCATTGACCCCTTTGCACCATCTGCGGCGATGAGGTAGCGACCTGCGACCTGACCATTGACTGTATTGACTTGCCAATGGTCGCTGTTAAATTCAATACCTGTAACTTCTGTGTTGTCGCGCAGTTCAGCACCTTGTTTCTGGGCTTGCTGGACTAAAAAATGGTCGAAAATATCTCGTCGCACCATCCAAACTGGTTCTTTGGTGGTGATTTTCGCTTCTACCGGATCATTTAAGTTCCAGGTAAAGCGAATTGAGTCCACTTTTAAGGAAATTGCTGGGCTAAAGTCAAAGTCAAACCAGTCAGCGATCGCAGGTGACACGCCACCACCACAAGGTTTATATCTAGGTAGGGATTCTTTTTCTAAAATTAATACTGAACGCCCTTTTTTAGCTAAATGATATGCTGCTGTTCCACCCGCAGGCCCAGCACCAACAATGATGGTGTCGTACATAAGCAATTCAAAATTCTTGCATTCAAAATTAATAAACCCAGAAAAAAGGGAAAAGTTCTCCAGGGAAAAAGAAAATTTCTTTCGCCTTTTCCCTTTGACCTCTTCCCCTCCTCCCATCAATTACAGGAAAGGCTTTACTGTCACCTGTCACCTGTCCCCTGTCCCCTATTTAGACAGTGCTGATATCTTTTTCTTTTTCCGCCAGTAACTCGTCAATTTTTGTCGTGTACTGGTTGGTCAGTTTTTGCAGTTTATCTTGTTGGTCTTTGGATTCGTCCTCAGAAATCTCTGAGGCTTTCTCTTGTTTGCGAATGGAGTCTATCGCCTCACGGCGGATGTTGCGAATCCCTACGCGACCTTCTTCAGCGTACTTGGCAGCTATTTTGACTAGTTCTTTACGGCGATCGCTAGTTAATGGTGGTATATTCAAGCGAATTACCGAACCGTCGTTGCTGGGTGTTAAACCTACATCTGAGAGGGAAATTGCCTTCTCAACTATGTTTAAGCTGCTTTTATCGTAGGGCTGAATCAGGACGGTTGTAGCATCTGGGGTACTGATATTGGCCAGTGATTTTAAGGGTGTAGGTGAACCGTAGTAGTCCACCAATACTTTATCTAGCAAACTGGCATTAGCGCGGCCAGTGCGGATTGTGTTAAATGCTTGTTGAGTGGACTCAACAGTTTTTTGCATTTTATTTTGAGCGTCAGCTAATTTCACACGAACCTCCCACAAGGGTACCGATAGATTCTCCTAAAACTGCCCGGCGAATATTGCCACGCACTGTTAGGTCAAAGACTAGAATGGGGATATTGTTTTCTTTGCACAAGGCGATCGCGGTACTATCCATTACCCGCAAATCATTCGCTAAAACATGGGTGTAGGTCAGACTAGTGTAACGTTTTGCATTCGGATAAATTTCCGGGTCAGCATCGTATATACCATCTACCTTAGTAGCTTTAAAAATTACTTCTGCATCAATTTCCGCAGCTCTCAATGCTGCTGTAGTATCTGTAGTAAAAAATGGATTTCCAGAACCTGCACCAAAAATAACCACCCGACCTTTTTCAAGATGACGGATGGCGCGACGACGAATATATGGTTCTGCTAATTCTTGCATAGCGATCGCAGTTTGTACCCGCGTCTGTACTCCTATACGTTCTAGTGAATCTTGCAGTGTCATAGCATTCATCACTGTGGCTATCATGCCAATGTAGTCAGCGTTTGCCCTGTCCATCCCCGCCGATGCTGCTTTCATCCCGCGAAAGATGTTGCCACCACCCACGACGATGGCTATCTGAACGCCTGCGGCTATCACCTCTGCTATTTCTTGGCCGATCTCTTTGACCACTTCTGGATCAATGCCATAGCCCATGTTGCCCATTAAGGCTTCACCGCTCAGTTTAAGTAAAACCCGTCGGTAATTCGTCGTTCCCATGAAATCACGCTTTATCAAAAAAGTTGCAATTGCCTCCAATTTAAGATAGCAGTAGTATGACTATCTATGTCTATATCCGCCAGATTATTGAAGTGCCTACTGGTTCTGTTTCAGGTGTGGTGATTTCTTCACCTTTAAACAAGGCTGCGATCGCATTTCTGAGATAGTCTTCGCCCGTACCTAATGGTTCGTGAGGATGATTGTCAATCTGTCCTCTATATCGCAATATACCATGACTGTCTACCAGAAACGCCATCGGTGTAGCGATCGCGCCAAAACTCCGACTCACATCTTGGGTTGAATCCCATAGGTAAGGAAAGCTCAACTGGTGGTTTTCCGCAAAAACCTTCATACTTTCCAAGTTGTTCCCCGGAAACCCAGTATGATCACTGGCATTTATCCCAATTAATATAAATCCGTCTGCTTGAAATTCCGCTTGAATTTCTTTTAGTCTATTGAGATATAAATTTACATAAGGGCAGTTGTGGCACATAAAAATGACACCAACTACACGGAAATTTTCTAAATAACGTCTAAGGTGGTGTACTTGATTGTGAATGCCTGGCAGTTCAAAATCTGGTGCATAACCACCAACAGGAGTATCAATTGTTTCAGTTCTAGCCATCTTCTTTCTCTGGAAGGTACTAGCAATAAAAATGTAGGTTAAGTTTTGCGTCAATTTTTTAGATGCAAACCACCCGTTAGCAGATGCTTAACATTCAATATATCTTATAAGCAGATTTCAGATACGCAACTTGTAAAACTACTGAATTTGCACTTGTGTTATTTTCATAAAATTTTGGATAAATGATGTATTATCCAGTCTTGATATCAAGAAATACGCCTGGCAAAATTATTGCTTTGAGTTATAAATTTGTCAAAAATTAAACTAGAAAATATTTAGTTCTATGTTTGATAAATTAGATGAAGATAAGGGATAGAGAGCATGATGTTATTATGCGATCGCTAGGCTGATCACTTGATAAATTTTGCTCAAAGTTTAAAATGATATTTATCAAGAATTACTCATGCCTTTGGGCTTTTTATTTTTGAAATTTGAAGCATAAATTTTTTAGTATTCGTAATTTCTCATGACTACTCAGACCATCAACTCTGATTCTCCAAAAACCTGGACTTGGCGAGGCTTCCCAATTTGCTATCAAACTCAAGGAAATACAGGGCCATCTGTGGTTCTAGTACATGGCTTTGGGGCTTCTTGGTTGCATTGGCGAAAAAATATTCCCGTGTTAGCCGAAAACTGCCGTGTTTATGCAATAGATTTAATTGGTTTCGGTGCTTCAGCTAAACCACAACCAGAAGTCGAAATGGCATACACACTAGAAAACTGGGGACAGCAAGTAGCAGATTTCTGTCGCGAAGTAGTAGGTGAACCAGCTTTTTTAGTAGGAAATTCTATTGGCTGCATTGTAGTGATGCAAGCAGCCGTGAGTAACCCAGACATTGCACTGGGAATTACTTTAATTAACTGTTCTCTACGATTATTGCACGATCGCAAACGAGAAACTTTACCTTGGTCTCGTCGTTTTGGCACACCGATACTACAACGCATATTATCTATCAAAGCAATTGGCAAATTCTTTTTTAATCAAGTCGCACAGCCAAAAACAGTCCGAAAAATTTTATTGCAAGCCTACGCTAACGCGGAGATAGTTACAGATGAGTTAGTAGACATTCTCACCGCACCAGCAAAAGACCCTGGTGCTGTAGCTGTATTTTTAGCTTTCACCTCATATTCTACAGGGCCTCTGCCAGAAGACCTTTTACCCCATCTACCTTGTCCAGCAATTATCCTGTGGGGAACAGCCGACCCCTGGGAAAATATAGACTTAGGTAGAGAGTTAGCCAATTATCCCCAAGTCTTGAAATTTATTCCCTTAGAAGGCGTAGGACATTGCCCTCAAGATGAAGCACCTGAAGTAGTCAACCCGATTATACAAGACTGGGTTTGGGAACGTTCCAAAATCCTCGATGCAGAAAAACTTAATACCTAAAAAAAAAGTAGAGACGTTGCATTGTCACGTCTCTATGAAACCAATTAGTTTTTGAGTTACACCAATTTATTATTTGTAAATACGTCCGCGCAGTTGGATTCTCCAACCGCGACCACTATCTGTCCCATAGCCACTTTGACCCATCATCATCCCTTGACCGTAACCGCCTTTATCACCGCAAGGACAATCTTCTTCGTCTTGTTGAGGAAGACCGATTATGGGCATTTGATCTTGTGGTGCTATAGTTGAAAATTGACCACCGACTAAAAATTCTTGCTGCTCTGTCGATAAATCCAGCAATAACTCGGTTGCAATTGTTTGACTCAACATAATTCTTTACCTCACTTACTTAAATAGGTGTGTAAAACCTACATTTTTATTATTAGAAATTAGGCAAATTTTTTAAATATTCCATAGTTATAGAAATACCAAATAAATATGTATCTTTTGGCTTAAAATAATATTATGAATATTTTTTCTTCTAAGTCCTTCAATGATTAACACCTGAGAAAATATATAAGCACCCATATAGGAGAAATACCTTTATGGGTGCAAAATGGCAATTACTGTGTTAACTTCTTCTCAAATGTACGAGTACCAATTAGTTAAAACTAGTGGCAACTGGAGTCATGGAGAAGTAAAAAACTACGTGTTAGGTGTAGTACCTAGTGGTCTGTCAAACCTACTTTGACGGTTGGTAAGACTTGATAAATCGACGTCTATACAGAACAACTATTCGTCAATTATGCCTTGACAGACTACTAGTCTTAGCATCTCTGTTCCGTTGATTTAATCAAAGAACAGATAACATTTTCCAAACTCACTCAAAGTTTGATTTATTTTGAGTGAGTTATGGAAATCTTATCTATTAGTCCTCCATACCATTGCCAGTGCTAATGCCACCATTTAAGCACTTAGCAAATGGCTTGACTGTTATGATGTGACCGATAACCATACGTGCTTTAGTAGGTAATGCTGGGCAAGTTGGTTCTTCAACATCTTCACTACCAACACCAGCACTACCAACGCCACCATTACCAACACCGCAACCACCTTTGTACCGTTTCCATCTACCACCAGATAAAAGTTGCTGTTCATCTGTGGATAAATCGGTTAATAAGTTGGTTGCAATTGTTTGACTCAACATAATTCTTTACCTCACTTACGTTATATAGGTGTTAATCACCTATACTTCTTTTATATATTTATTTTTTATTAAAAAAAATATCCTTTAGGTATAAAAAAAATAGGTTAACATTCTATCTTTAGATATTGCATCAAAGCATTTATTTTAAAAGTTTCTATTTGGAGAATATTGATTATTTTTGGATAATTAATTTCAGTAAACAAATAGCACCCACGCAGGTAAAAAACCTGTGTGGGTGCAACATTAAAGTTTCAATTACGGAAGTAGCACCGCAAGGAGGAAATCAACAGGCTCATATATCAAGACTTTTGCGTGTTTGAAATTGTAGGTTGATTGACGCCGTGCTGTACTAGTTAGTTTTATACTCCTTAAGCAAATCGGAAGCATCTCCTGACACATCTTCTAAATCTGAAGCATCTTCGATCTCCTCCTGATCCGCCTGTAAAACCTCCTTGTTGCCCTCCTGATAGAAACTGCTGTTCATCTGTGGATAAATCGGTTAATAAGTCGGTTGCAATTGTTTGATTCAACATAATTCTTTACCTCACTTACATTACATAGGTGTATAGCACCTATGTTTTTATTATTAAATAAATGCAAAAAAATAACTTACTCTATGGATATAAAAAATTTTATTAAATATCTAGCTTTTGACTGAAAAATATTATTTTAACTTGTTGATGAAATTAAGAAAGAGGAAGAAAGCTAGATAATATTTTTAATATCTAGCCTTGCGTTCCCTAAGTCGTTTAACTAATGAATTTAGAGAATATATCAGACTAATAAAACTTACTCAAGTTAATTAATGATGAGTAGTTTTATGCGTCTTCTCCTCCCACCACAAACCGCCATTTTTAACGTACTCGACGTACTCTTACGAGGCCAGTGCTACTAATTCTGTAGACACGAGTAGTACCAACACCAGCACTATCTAAGCCATCTCTACCTGTACTGGATGAGGAGGTTGTCTCATCATCTTCGCTGCTATCATCAAAGAATTGTCCGCCAGCTAGAAGTTGTTGTTCGTTTGTGGAGAGATCCACAATTAAATCTGATAAAGTCATTTGTTGTAACATGAAATTTTTACCTCACTTACGTATTTAGGTGTTGAATCACCTATGTTTTTATTATTAGATATTTACTGATAATTTAAATTGTTCTAAAGATAGAATTGATTATCTTAGTTTTATTTCTTTTGATTCATGAAAATATATCAATAAACAACCAATTTATTAGTATAAAAACTGATTATAATATTTCTGTTGTTTATATAAAAAAACCGTGTTTCCTAAGAAATCGAGGTTATTCTCTATCAATAATTATTTAGCCGTGAAGATATAGATTATCCATGCTTTGGGATGGATGTCCGGCGAAAAGTTAAGATTTATGGCAGTCAATATGCCCACACAAAAAGAAAAATAGGGATATGCTTTGAATTTTGAATTGTTATTTAGCAGTTCCCTTCCGTAAAGTAAATTATATTGATTTACACAGATAAAAACTTTAAATGTTCTCCCGGTTGAGCAAGTAAACTTTCCAGAGTACCTTGCATTTGGACTTTACCTTGATCTAGCAAAACAATCCAATCAGCACGCTGGACTACGCTAGGACGGTGGGTGATTAAAATTGTGGTTTTACCTTGGCGGTGTTCTAAGAGGCGATCTAAAACTTGCGTTTCACTAACTGGGTCTAATCCAGCAGTTGCTTCATCTAAAATTAGTACAGGTGGATTAGTCATCACCCCTCTTGCGATCGCTAATCGTTGTTTTTGTCCACCAGAGAGATTCGCCCCAAATTCTCCTAACACGGTTTGATACTTGCTAGGTAGTTGACTAATAAAACCATCGGCATCAGCAACATGGCAAGCTGTGACAATTTCCTCAAAAGGAATATGTGGTGTTCCTAAACGGAAATTTTCTAAAATCGAGCGACTCCAAAAATGTGGTTCTTGGGGGATATAAACTACCTGCTGTCGCAAACAATCAAGGGATAAATCGTGAATATTATAAAAACCAATGCGGATATTGCCAGAATTGGGTTGATATAAACCCGCCATGAGTTTCGCTAAAGAACTCTTACCACAGCCTGACTTACCAATCAAAGCAATAACCTGACCACCAGGGATTTTTAGAGAAAAATCTTCTAATAAATCAACTCTACCAGGGTGGTGAAAGTTGATATGGGAAAAACGAATATCTGTATCACCCGCTATTTGTGCAACAGGCTTTTGTATTTTTTCATCCTCTTCTGGAGTTGCATCAATCACTTCTAACAGCCGAGCAACAGCAGTTTGAGAGCGAAAATATTCATCAACTAAACCCACTAAAGTACCTATTAATGCCAAAACATTAAACTGGAGAGCATTAATAGCCAACATTTGACCAATGCTTAATTGTCCCTGAACCACCAGCATACTGCCTAGACCCAGTAAGACCACACCGCCAATTGTAGATAGGAATTTAGCGAGAGTATTGTTAATAATGCCAATTTGAATAGTGCTAAAAGTGAGATTAGCTAGACGACCAAAACGACTTTGCAATTCATCCCAAAATTGCGGCGCGGCATTTGTAGTTTTTAGCACCTGTGCGCCCTTAAAGGTTTCTACTAACACACCTTGATTTTCTGCACCCAAAACTAATAGATTCCGCGTCTTTTGTTGCAGGACTGGTAAAAGTGGCAAGGTGGATAAACTCATTAAACCGCCAATTAAAATTACGGCGATCGCCAACTGCCAACTATAAAAGAGCATCAAGCCAAAAGAAATAACCGCAATGAAAAACTGACTAGGTAACAGAACTACAATCTGTGATATTAATTGGTTAATTTCATTAATATCTCTGAGTCTGCTGGTGATTTCCCCACTACGCCGAGCTTCGTAATAAGTTAAGGGTAATTGTAATATTCTGCGTCCAAATTCCAACACTAGTCCTAATTGCAGTCGTTGCCCAAAATGAGCAATCATGGTCGATTCTAATAATTCCAGAGTGCTACCAAATAAAGTCATGACCACAACGGCTGTGACTA
Organism: Anabaena sp. CCY 9402-a; assembly: GCF_963920945.1. NCBI lineage: Bacteria > Bacillati > Cyanobacteriota > Cyanophyceae > Nostocales > Nostocaceae > Anabaena > Anabaena sp. CCY 9402-a. The sequence continues at coordinate 30,810 of NZ_CAWUDL010000005.1, read as the reverse complement.
CAACAGTTAGTAGCTGGGTATCTCCACGAACTAAGACATCATCTGTCAGTATTTGAATCAGAACAGGAGTACCTAACCCCAGGATGCCCATAACAATGTTGAGCATAAAAACCTGGAATAGTAGCCCACGATAGGGTAAAAGACGCTGAAAAAACCGTACAAAACCCGCCTGGGGTTTTTCTTGGGGTTGTTGAGAAAAACGATTGGGATCTGGCTCAATTAAGAGCATGACCCCATTCCAGGCGGCTTTTAACTCTTCCTTACTGACATAACGCAGACCGACACCAGGATCAGCTATGACATACTTTTTCCCCCGCTTGTCGTGTAAAACTACCCAGTGGTAGCCCTGCCAGTGAATAATAACTGGCAAACGTAGTTCTTTGATTCTGTCAATGATTTCCGGTGACGCTTTCACGGCTCTGGTATTGAAACCGAGATTTTCAGAACCGCGTTTAAGACCTAATAAAGTTGTACCTAATTGTCCTGTTCCTACTGCTTCTCGGCTTTTATTTAAACTTAAAAAGCGTCCATAACGCCTGCAAATTGTCACTAGACAAGCTGCGCCACAGTCTTCTTCACTGAACTGTAAAACACACGGGTAATTCTTTTTGAAACCAAACATAATAATTCAAAATTCAAAATGAACAACGAAAGATGTTGACTATTGACTGGGGTATTTATTGGACATTAAGGTAAAATCTCCCTTTCCTACTAACTACTCAGCACCGGCTAAACGCCGCGCTACCGCTAACACTACTCATTACTCCAGGACTTACGTAAGTGTCACAATTGATAGTTGGTGCGTGACGCTATAAGTCTCATTACTACGTTCAAATACTTTCGCAGCGTCACACACCCTACATGAAAAATATGCCAGTTGCGTAAGTCCTATACTCATTACTCATTACTCCCTACTCATTACTCATTACTCAGCACTCCCTACATATCTGCAATTAATCTGGCTTTACGGAGAATGAAGTGGAGGACAGTTTCTTGGCGAGAGATAATATCGGCTTGTCCTTCCATGCCTGATTTGAGTTGACATTGCCTTGCACCTCTACCAACGTAGGGGGTTTGGGGTTCAATAATGACTTCATAGCCAGCTTTGGGAGGGCTGGGTAATGAAGTATTGTTGGCAATGGGTAGGGCATCGGCGGCAATGGTTTTCACAGTGCCTTTGAGAGTGCCGTAGTCTGGATAGGGGCAAGCAGAAACCCGCATCTGGACTTGTTGGCCGGGTTTGACTTTATTAATGTCTTGAGACTGGATGTTAGCTTTAATTAGTATGGGGGCATTAATGGGAGCAATTTGTGCGATCGCTTCACTCGGTTGCACTACCTGGCCTGAGTTACGCAAATTCAACTGCAACACTGTCCCCGCAATGGGTGCGCGAATTACACTCTGATTGATGTCGTTGTCAGTTTGTTGTAGTTCTTTGCGGGTTCTATCTAGTTGTGTTTGGAATTGTAGGCGTTGTTGTAGCAGTGTTTCTCTTTCTTTATTTAAAGCCGCTAAGGTAACCTCACCTTTAGCCTGTTCTTGTTTAATTCGTTCAGATGCGACAGTAACAGGGGCATTACTGGGATTAAGGGCAGTGTTAGCTTTAACTACGTTGGTTTGTGCAGTTGTTAAAGCTTGTTCTTTCTCTTCTAGGAGATTTTTAGCATTAGCTTTGGCTTGTTCTAGCTTCGCCTCAGCCGAAATCACCGCTTGCGCTTTGTCCTCTAGGAGATTTTTAGCATTAGCTTTGGCTTGTTCTAGTTTCGCCTCGGCGGAAATAACCGCTTGTTCTTTCTCTTCTAGGAGATTTTTAGCATTAGCTTTGGCTTGTGCTAGTTTCGTTTCGGCGGAAATAACCGCTTGTGCTTTTTCTTCCAGGAGATTTTTAGCATTAGCTTTGGCTTGTGCTAGTTTCGCTTCAGCCGAAATCACCGCTTGTTCTTTTTCGTCTAAAAGATTTTTAGCGTTAGTTCTGGCTTGTTCGAGTTTCGCCTGTGCTGATTTTACTGCTTGTACTTTTTCCTCATATACATTACGCGCGATCGCACCTGATGCAACTACCGGACGCATTCTGTCTCGCTGTACTATAGCTAAATTCAAAGCGGCTTCGGCTTCTTGGATATTTGCTGTTAAGAGGTTTTCTCGTTGCAGGCGATCGCGCTGTTCTCTAGCTAACTTTAAGGCTGTTTCGGCTTCTTGGATATTTGTTGTTAAGAGCTTTTCCCGTTGCAGGCGATCGCGTTGTGCTTTGGCTAATTCCAAGGCGGCTTCTGTTTCCCCTACTGTCGCCGTTAAGAGGTTTTCGCGTTGGAGGCGATCGCGTTGTTCTCTCGCTAACTTTAAGGCTGTTTCGGCTTCTTGGATATTTGTTGTTAAGAGCTTTTCCCGTTGCAGGCGATCGCGTTGTGCTTTGGCTAAGTCCAAGGCGGCTATCGTTTCTTGGATTGTGGCTTTCAAGAGGTTTTCGCGTTGCAGGCGATCGCGTTGTACCCTAGCTAGAGTTAAGGCGGCTTGCGCCTGTCCCATATCAGCCATAGCTGTAATTTGCTGATCTGTATAGTTGCGTTGTGTGCCACTGAGTTCAGCTTGTGCAGCGATCGCAATCCGGCTATTTAAGTTTGTCTGTGCAGCAATTTGAGTATCTATTTCTCGCAACTGAGCATCAATTTTATTGAATTGTAATTGACTCTGCTGAATGACATTTGTTAGTTGACTCTTTTGATTTTGCAGACGGGAACTATCAATATAAGCAATAGCTTCTCCAGGTGCTACTGTTTGATTTTCTGTCACAGCAATTTTTTCAATTTTGCCACTAATTAGTGACTGTACAAGCTTAATATCTCCTACAGGACGAATAGTTGCAGGTACTTTAACAGTCACGTTGTATTTCAGAACGGATGTGAGAGCAACCCCAGCTACAAAGATACTTAATACTACCCCTACACCGATACTTGTCCATTTACCAAGGTGGGGAAGAAACTCGTTAGCTTCTAGTATGGGAAGTTGCTCTGGAATCGGCTCATTTGACTGATGCCAAAAATTATTTTCTTGGCGGGGTAAAGTGTTCACAGTATTGCACCTTCCATTGATAGATTTTTGAAAAAATACAGCTATGGAGGCAGGTGTTATAGCTCACTATAAAGTCCAAAACACTAGTTTTAGTTATCGAAAGACTTAATACCTATTTCCCCAGGCATAAATAACAGTGTCAACCCCAAAAATGATGCTGACATTAGCAAAAATTATGATTGATTATTGATATAATCAGCGCAGGGGAACAAGGAAACATTACCCCATCCGGTAATTAGTTTCCTTCTAGCTCTAGCGTTGGTAGCGTCTAGAGAAAATAGAGGAGAACGCTCAAACTCCCTCAAAAACCTCACTTACGTTGAGCGAGTCAATGTCACCTCCTCTCCCCCTTTTTCAATAACAGACTCAGGTTTCAATTCGTAATGCGTAATGCGTAATTCGTAATAGCCTGCGGCTTTGTAAAAAAGTTGTGCGCCTGCGTAATAGCCTGTGACAAGGCTAACGCTTGCGTAATTAAGCGAATAAGATTCCATGAAAATTTTCGTGTTTGTATATGTTGTCATATTCTGACAAATTGATATTAGCTCTTAGTTTCTTCACCCCATAAAGGTAGATAGAAAATAAGAACCAACTAATTCAGCAAAGTAAACAGATTAAACCTATCCAATATCCCATCAGAGAACCAATTCTCTGTCTTTATATATCAACATTAATTAAGTAGCTTACAAGCCTTTATCAGTCTTATTTACAAGACTTTTACTATCAGCCTCATCATTTGTTATGAGGTAATATCTACAACGCAAATAATTATCTAGCCAACCTTGGTTGACTTTAACTTTGTTGCCCAACAATAAGTCTCTTAGCGTGCTAAAGAGAAAATTTTATTGCTCTTTTAGTCTCCTAGAGCATTTCTGAGCATGATGGCAACTCAAACATAGTTTTCTTTCTCAAGGAAAATCAATCTGTAATATTCAGATTGGTATAGTTATGATGAATTTCCAAAGTTTACGACGCTACTTGGGAAATTTCCAAGGATTCCCTCTGCAATGATGGAATTATTCAGAATAGCAATTGCAGATTTCTGGTAAATGGATACAAGAATAGTTTACAGATAAACACATTAACATGATTGTTAGCCTCACTTACATAATGAGGTGTATTACCACCTACGAACTTAACTATAAGCACTGTTCGCTCAGAATTCATAAACCGGAAGACAGAAATCATCCTAGTCTGTTTACTACTTTAAGTAGATGTAACGTAGAAAAATGGGAATAGGGAAGGCGAAACATCATACTTGTTACAGTCCATCCCACTGGAATTCAGCTAGTAGTAATAAGCAAAAAACCATCAAAGCACCAGTGCAGAGAAATTGCCAAGCTAATATATAAGGCAAAACGAAAATCAAGAGTAAGTGCAGTATACCTACGAAGATTAAAGCACGCGATCGCACTCCCAAAGCAGTACAGAAGTAGCCAAATGCACTCAATCCCAACCACAAGGGACACAAATTTAACAAGATGACACTCCAGCCTAAGAAAATACCCAAATCAGTTAATATCACCCCCAACAGCATGAATATCACCCAGCAATATAAAACCCAGCTAACTTGTCGCACTTTTACCCAGTAACGAGTCCAAATTACCATCACAGCTATACCAATACAGCTAAGTAATGACCACAAAGCAGCTTGCAAACTCCAACTAATCGGCAAAAACTGGGCAGTGACAAACATAGGGATAAGCAATAAACTCCAAAATATACAAGCTTGATCAATGCAAGTATAAAAAGTGGAATAAAGCTTAATTTTGCCAATTTGCCAATTAACAAACACACTTCCTTCTAATTCATGTGTATCTACAGTTGTTTGTTTGCAACGTAGAGGCGGATCTGAATAATTAAAAAAGGTCATTTTTCTAAATAATTCAATTGTTAAAGTAAAAATGTTCGGTTTATTTAATATTGAAATTTAGTTATCTTTTATTCCCACTCTCTGTAGTCAGAAATTTAGTTTGTTATATTCTGCTACTAGGAAGAAAATCTGTAATTCTGTTTACAAAAAAATCGCTATGTAAAAAACCCCTAAAGAATTTTTCTCTAGAGGTATATCTTTGTGTTGACACTTTCCTAACTATCGGACTGCTATTTGATTTTTTGATAAGGCTTCTGTCCTGTCCCCTGTCCCCTATCCCCTGTCCCCTTCAATAGATTCTCTCTATGCTCAGGTATGGTAAAGATTTATTTGGATAAGTTCACAAACTTTAATACAATGGTGTTATTCACACATTAAGTATTTTTGCTCACTACCATGATGGCTGATGGATTTCCTTGGCTAACCGCGATTATTCTACTGCCACTCGTTGCTTCCTTGCTCATTCCCGTGCTGCCAGATAAAGATGGCAAGCTGGTGAGATGGTATGCCCTAGGTGTAGCGATCGCGGATTTTGTTTTGATGTGCTACACTTTTTGGCGGCATTACGATGCTAGCAGTCCGACTTTTCAACTTGCGGAGAATTATGCCTGGATACCTCAGTTGGGTTTTAGCTGGGCTGTTTCAGTTGATGGCATTTCGATGCCGCTTGTACTGCTAGCTGGATTTGTCACAACCCTAGCGATGTTGGCTGCATGGCAAGTTGACCTGAAGCCGCGCCTGTTTTATTTCTTAATGTTGGTGCTGTATTCGGCACAAATAGGGGTATTCGTTGCCCAAGACTTACTATTGTTCTTTATTATGTGGGAAATAGAACTAGTTCCCGTATATTTACTAGTATCTATTTGGGGCGGTCAAAAACGCCGCTATGCTGCCACAAAATTCTTAATCTACACCGCAGCCGCTTCCATTTTTATTCTCATAGCTGGGCTAGCAATGGCTCTCTATGGTGACAACACCACCTTTGATATTGTAGAACTGGGTACGAAAAATTACCCCCTAGCTTTAGAGTTATTACTGTACGCCGGATTATTAATTGCTTTTGGTGTCAAGCTGGCGATTTTCCCTCTACATACCTGGTTGCCGGATGCCCACGGTGAAGCTTCTGCTCCCGTGTCAATGATATTGGCGGGTGTACTCTTAAAAATGGGCGGATATGGACTAATCCGCATTAATTTAGAACTTCTGCCTGATGCCCATATTTACTTTGCGCCTGTCTTAGCAACTTTGGGTGTCATCAATATTATTTACGGTGCTTTAAACTCCTTTGCCCAAACCCATATGAAACGCCGCCTGGCCTATTCCTCTGTGTCTCACATGGGATTTGTGCTGTTGGGTATCGCTTCCTTTACCGATGTGGGTGTAAGTGGTGCAATGCTACAAATGCTGTCTCACGGTTTAATTGCGTCCGTGTTGTTCTTCCTGGCTGGTGTCACTTATGACCGCACCCACTCAATGACTATGGACAATCTGGGTGGTATTGGTCAAGTCATGCCTAAAGTATTTGCCTTGTTTACCGCCGGTGCAATGGCTTCCTTAGCACTCCCTGGGATGAGTGGCTTTGTGAGTGAACTTCAGGTATTTGTCGGTGTCACCACTAGCGACATCTACAGTCCCACCTTCTGCACAGTGATGGTATTCCTCGCCGCCGTGGGAGTTATCCTCACACCAATTTATCTGCTGTCGATGTTGAGACAGGTATTTTACGGTAGTGGTGCAGAACTCTCCTGCAACATTAATAACGCTGCTTATGAAAACAATGAGGACGAAGGAACAGCTTGTTTTGGTACAGACTGCTTACTACCTAGCCAAGCAGTATATAGAGATGCCAGTGTCAGAGAAGTTTTTATCGCCGCCTGCTTCTTGGTATTGATTATTGGTGTTGGTGTTTATCCCAAGATAGCGACCCAGATGTACGATGTGAAGACTGTAGCTATCAATACTCAGATACGTCAATCTTATACAGAAATTGCCCAAACCAATCCCGGCATATATGCGAAGGGATTTATTTCTCCGAAAATCACAGAACCTGAAGTGATGGCTGTGTCGGGAATTATCAAATAAATCATACTTTCGATAATATTAAGCGATCGCTCTATTGTTAGGCGATCGCTTTTTTTTCGTCCGCGCAGATAACATACGATAGAACAATGGAGAAGCGATCGCCGATAGCAAGTCAAAAAACATGGTAGCAATAGTTGATATTGGCATTAGTAGCCAGTATGGAAGCGGAGGAAATGGTGAATCAGTTGGTTTTCCTGCGATCGCTACTACAATAACGCAAAAGTAACCCCTACTATTCGTTTCTCCTAGGCTAGACAACAAAGTGAAACAAATGTACTATTAATTAAATCCCAAGTATATTGGCAAAAATTAGCATATTCACATAGATTTATGGTGAAACTTATTACCTACCCAGGGGTAAAGGCATCATGACAAACAATCAATGGCATCTTCAAGAACGTTTGCAGAAATATCCAGGTTATCGAGGTGAATATACTACCACCTTTGCAAACCGACCAGTAGTAGAATTTAATCCAGAGATGGGAATCAGCGATCCTGTAGGTACAGCTTATGCAATCAGATGTGAATATGATGATGAAGAAAACGCTGTAGATAAACTAGCAAAACTGCTAGAAGATGAGCAAGCAAATCATCTGCAAGCTTTAGTTTTTGGCCTTTGGGATGGGGATATGCCTAATGATAGTTCCCAGGGTGTAATTGAAGCGTTGGTATCTGCTAAAGATCAACTGACAAGTTTGCAAGCAGTATTTATTGGCGATATCCACTCTGAAGAGAGTGAAATCTCTTGGATTATGCAGAGTGATATTAGCCCCATCCTAGAAGCTTATCCTAACTTAGAAGTATTGCAAGTCCGGGGCGGTGAGGGTTTAGCTTTTAGTCCCTTCGTTGGACATGATCATTTAAAAGCACTGATTATTGAAACTGGCGGTTTGAGTAGTGCAACGATTAACCAGATTTGCGCCTTGAACTTACCAAAATTACAGCATTTGGAATTATGGTTAGGTTCAGATAACTATGGTGGCGACTCCTCCATTGTAGACCTCAACCCTATACTGATTGAACAAAAGTTTTCTAATTTAGATTATTTAGGGTTAAGAAATAGCGAATATTCTGATGATATTGCAGAAGCATTAGTACGTTCTCCCCTACTCAACACCATCAGAATTATTGATTTATCAATGGGAACTCTTAGTGATGTAGGTGCAGAATTACTCCTAAAAAATCCTGTTGTACAGCAATTAGATATTCTCAATCTGTCTGAAAACTATCTATCAAAAGAAATTATCAGCTTTGTAGAAGAACAACAGGGAAATTTTCATGTTCAAATCATGATAAATGGACAAAGAGGAGAAGACGAATACGACGAAGAACGTTATTGTGCTGTTGCTGAGTAAAGGGGACTGGGGATTGGGTAAGTAAACTAATGTTTAACTGTGTCATCATCGCCAACCTGGAAAATCGTCGGGTTGGCTTTATGCAACAAGCACTAGCACATTTTGATTTACCATCTGCAACCGTTGTATCTTATGCAGATTTGATTGCAGGTAGGGAGACGTTAGAAAAATTCAACGCACCTAATACTATTATTCGGTTTGAGTCGCCAGAGAAAAACTTTGAGGTAGAGAAAGCCATAATTTCGGCTGGTGCGGAAGTTCCAGATACAGGTAATCAACAGCGTATTAGTGCTAAAGCTGCGGCTGATTTAGTGTTTGATAAAGGACGGATTCTTTACCCGCGACAGTGGTATTTAGGCTGGCGATATTTATTACATCAATGGGAAAAGCAAGTATTATCGCCAGTGATGAATCATCCCTATGATATTAGTGTGATGTTTGATAAGCCATTATGTTGCGATCGCTTTTTTCATCACAATATCCCAATTCCGCGTTCTTTGGGTGTAATTCACAACTATGAGCATTTAAGAGAAGAGATGCAAATTCAGGGGTTGGAACGGGTATTCATCAAACTATCTCATGGTTCATCTGCCTCTGGAGTGATTGCTTATCGTGCCAATTCTCAGAGACAATCTGCCATCACCACTGTAGAACGAGTCCGCCAAAATGGGCAAACCCAACTTTACAACTCCCGTAAAATTCATCACTATACCAACCACGAAGAAATTACCGACATCATTAATATATTGACTACTGAAGGCGTGCAAGTAGAAGAATGGCTTCCCAAAGCACAAATTCAAGGACATCCGTTTGATGTGCGTGTAGTTGTCATTAACACAGAAGCACAACACATAGTAGTCAGATTAGGCAAAAGTCCCATGACTAATCTACACCTAGGTAACGAACGGGGAGATACAGCAGAATTTTTAGCTAAAGTTGGACATGAGAACTGGGAGAAGATGAAAAAAACCTGTGAAGCCGCAGCCGCATTATTTCCTAACAGCTTATATTGCGGAATTGATTTATTAATTTTCCCAGACTTTCACCGCCATGCCATTTTAGAAATCAACACCTTTGGTGATTTATTACCCGGAATTTTCTGGAATGGCTTCGACACATACACAAGCGAAGTGCAAGCAGTTTTAGAGAGACAAACAAATGCTTGACATGAATCAAATCGTCGGCACACACGACATAGTCTTTATCACATTCGATACTCTCCGTTATGACGTTGCAGTTAACTTGTTAGCACAAGGACGCACACCCAACTTAGCCGCAGTATTACCGCAAACTGGCTGGGAAGAACGCCATTCCCCAGGAAACTTTACTTACGCTGCACATCAAGCCTTTTTCGCCGGCTTCTTACCCACACCAGTTAAACCTGGAATACACCCAAGATTATTTGCTTTAGGGTTTGAAGGTAGCACAACCACCATAGAGCAAACGTGTGTACTAGAAGGTTCTAACATTGTCAGTGGATTAGCCATCAAAGGCTACCATACCGTCTGTATTGGTGGTGTCGGCTTCTTCAACAAACTCAACCCCTTGGGAAAAGTCCTACCTTCCTTATTTGCAGAAAGTCACTGGAGTAAAGAACTTGGTGTTACAGATCCCAACTCTACAGAAAATCAGATAAAACTAGCCGAAAAAATTCTCAAAGCAACACCCCAAACCCAACGCCTATTCTTATTCATCAATATTTCCGCACTACATCAACCAAACTACTTTTATCTCCCCGACGCGACAACAGACACCATCGCCTCCCACGCCGCCGCCTTAGAATACGTAGACAAACACCTAACCAAACTCTGGGAAGCACTAAAAAAACGCGCCGCCACCTTCTGCATCCTCAGTTCCGATCATGGCACAACCTACGGCGAAAATGGCTACACAGGCCATCGTCTCAGCCACCCCACAGTATGGACAATTCCCTACGCACAATTAATCCTCCCCAACTAAAAATCTCTTCTCCTCTTTCTTTGCGTCTTTGCGCCTTTGCGCGAAACCTTCAAAATCCAACTCCACCAAGCCAACTATCCCAAAAAATGCTCAACCAACTCCTAAAACAATCCCCCTATCAAACCTACGTCTACTCCTACCCCCACAAAACAGCCTATCGACCCCTAAACCCACCCATCAACCTCACCCAACTATGGACAAAACAAAATAAACAATCACTATTCCTCTACATTCACATCCCATTTTGTGAAATGCGCTGCGGATTTTGTAACCTATTTACCACAGTCACCCATAACGAAGACTTCGTTACCCAATACATCCGCACCATTCAACGACAAGCACAAAGAGTCAAAGCCGCACTAGGAAAAGCATCCTTTGCCAGATTTGCATTAGGTGGCGGGACACCAACCCAGTTACCCATACACCACCTAGAAACAATACTCAACATAGCCGAAGAAACGATGGGTGCTAACTTACAACAAATCCCCGTTTCCGTCGAGATGTCACCAGAGACAGCCGATAAAGATAAATTACAACTATTGCGCGATCGCGGCATTGATCGAGCTAGTATTGGCGTACAAAGTTTCATTGAATCAGAAGTTCTAGCCACCCAACGCCGCCAAACCATCCCCCAAGTAGAAGCCGCACTTACAAGAATGCGCGAAGCTGGCTTTCCCACAATTAACATTGACCTAATTTACGGACTACCCGGACAAACCGTAGATACATGGTTACAATCAATACGGTCTGCATTACGCTTCCAACCAGAAGAAATTTATCTATATCCCTTATACGTCCGACCCCTCACAGGTTTAGGACGTTCAGACAAAGAATGGGACGATATCCGTATATCATCTTACCGTGAAGGGCGATCGCTCCTCATCTCAGAAGGATACACCCAAATTTCCATGCGAATGTTCCAACGCGTGTCTCCCTTATCTCCCGCCTCTCCCGTCTACTGCTGTCAAGCCGACGGTATGGTAGGAATAGGTTGCGGCGCACGTTCCTACACAGACACCTTGCATTATTCCAATGAATATGCGGTGGGTTCAAAAGAAGTCCGCGATATTTTGCAAGCCTATATACAAACACCCGATGAAACCTTCGACTACGCCACCTATGGCTTTCAATTAAATATTGAAGAACAGCATCGCCGCTACATTTTATTATCTCTATTGTCTAATGAAGGTATAAATCTCACCGCCTATCAGCAAAGATTCCAAAGCAATATCTATACTGATTTCCCCGAATTAAAACAACTCATAGATTTGCAATTAGCCACACAACCAGAACAAATATTGTGTTTAACCGAAAAAGGAATTGAATATTCAGACACCATAGGTGCTTGGCTATTCTCAGAACAAGTCAACCAACTAATGCAAACCTACAACCTCAAATAACCTCTTACTCCTCTCCGCGCCTCTGCGTGCATAAATTCTCATACCCAAATTCAGCCATGCACCTTAAAATTCTCTATCGCGGTTCATTAATCAGTTGCAACTATGGTTGTGAATATTGCCCTTTCGCCAAAAAACAACAATCAGCCGCAGAGTTAGCAACGGATAAACAAGAAATAGAAAGATTTATTAACTGGATTGCTCAAAATTCACACTATAAATTTTCTATATTATTTACCCCTTGGGGAGAAGCCTTAATTCATAAATGGTATCAACAAGCATTAGTTAAATTAACCCAAATGCCTCATGTTCATAAAGCCGCAATCCAAACTAATCTTTCCTGTAAATTAGATTGGGTAGAAGATTGCAACAAAGCAAAAATGGCATTTTGGGCAACATTTCACCCAGAATGGGTAACGTGTAATAAATTCCTCTCGCAATGTTTAGAATTAAACCAGCGTGGCATTAATTTTAGTGCTGGCGTTGTTGGCTTTCCTCAATTCAAAGCACAGATTACTTACTTACGTCAAAACTTACCAATTCACATTTACTTATGGATTAATGCAGTTAAAAAGGAACTACCAAATTTATCACAAGAAGACAGAGCTTTTTTTCAATCTATCGACCCATTCTATGAACTAAATACTCAACATTATCCCAGTTTAGGTAAAACTTGCCGTGCTGGCAAATCATTGATTTCTATTGATGGTGAAGGAACAATAAAACGCTGCCATTTTATCAAATCACCCATTGGTAATATTTATGATTATAACTGGGAGGATTCACTCTTTGAACGTACTTGCATTAATGAAACCTGCCATTGTCATATAGGTTATGTTCACCTAGATTATTTAGAGTTAGATAAAGTATTTGGTTCTGGTATTTTAGAGCGTATTCCGCATAATTGGGATTATAATTTAGCAGCCTTGTTAACAGGCGAGTCTAAATATAAAGCTTAGAAATTAGTTTATTTATATAAAAATGGTTTAATATCATAATTTCCATCGCACTAAAAATATCTTCTATCAAGCACAACTTCTGCCCGATCATGTCCATAATCAGGAAAGCATTCATTCAAGTGAAAAATAAATCTCCTAAAACAATCTAAGTTAAGAGGATGTTCATTAACATAATTGATATATATGTCTCTATTTTGTCTTCTTCCATTAGCAGTTGCAAATTCACTTCGTATATTAGATGAAATTCTTTTTGCTTTTCTGAGTATAATCACCTCATCAATAGAAGTAAGTTTTGTATTTATAGGAGTCATATCAAGCCACTCACAAAGGAGTATGTATTTACAACCAGAAACCGCTCTTTTCAATTCATTTGCAGTTTGAGATGCTTCCTGAAACATAGTCTTATCTAAATTAGTTTTTATTTCAGTAGCAAAATAAGAAACTTCTATAGTTGCTGTGAAAATATCTTGCCCTGGTGGATTCTCTTTAATAATTATTTGGTGTGACTTACTCACGGAGAAATCTTGATCCTTTGTTTTTATAAATGCTCCTCCATCTTGAAGAGCTATAAATGGAGAATTAAAGCTTAAACCAGCAAAAGAAGTTTTCGAGCCGCACTCAAAATTTTGCAGTCTGCCAAAGCCAGGGACTAACCTAATATCAAACAGCCTTGGTAAAAACTCTTCTAAAATTGTGTTGTCAAGTTTTAATTGCCCCTTTTGTCTATACAGGAAATCCTCTTTTGAATCGAATATTAAATCTATATCAATAAAATTTTTATATTCATTTAATTTGTCAATCATGAACTTTAAAAGCTCATCACCTAATAGCTTATAACTATTGAGTTCATCTACCCAATTTTTGTATTTGTTTAGAGCTTCTTCTACCTTATGCTTGTCCAGAGAAGGAAGCTTATTATTGTCTAATAGCTTTTTAAGCTTATCTCCATGAGCAGATGATTTTTGAACTTTAACCATGTTTACTGTATTTTTTACGTTAATAGTGAATTTTTAACACATCCTGTACTTAAGTGCTAACTGGATGGGACTTCAAGGCTTAACCTTGGAGAAATTTGGACTTGAGAGGCAAAAGCTATTGCGCTATCTATATCTGTTTTAACATCTCCCTCTGCCTGTTTAATCGATCTCTGTAGTCCCCAAACGCCAACAGAGCGTGCAATTTCAAGATAATTAGACACTGGGCTACTCTCAGGCTTTAGCGTAAATATGTCTTCATAAATCTTTTCTCCGAAGCGGTTTGTAAAAAACCTTTCTTGCCACTTTTCTACAGCAAATCCTGCAACACCTAAAGCTATAATTACTACTAGTAGACTATTTTCAATACTTACTCCTCTAATAGAGGACGTTCGCCCAATTACAATAATTGCCTTACCTTCTTCACCTAATACCCTTCTCATTTCCAAAAAAGCACTACACATATCCATACAGTATTGAATTACTGTCAGGAATCTATTACCTCTGTGTTTTCTATTAGCACCGATCTCTGAAATTGCTGCCTGTAGTGGCTTCCATCCTAGTATTTCTAGTGCTTTTCGATAGTTTTGATGATAATTGAATACGTTTATATAAGGGGGAGATGTAAGTATTAAATCTATAGTTGAATCTTTGATTACTTCTAAATTACGAGCGTCACTAAGTAATACAGAATATTTTTTTTTACTATAAGGAAGCATTTGTATCGTATCTAAAACTGAATTGAGTGACTTGAAAAAATTCTCAGGCTTTGCTATGTTTTGATCACCCATTGCTAACATAACAGAGAGCGTTACAATTATGCGATTGTAAAAAGAATTTTGGCATTCCTTATAAAAATTAAGTAATTCTCCTTGAAAATCAACAATGTCTTTAGTGTCATATTTTAATAATGAATCTTTTTCAAAATAAGAAATATTTTTACTGACTAAGCTTCTAATTTCTCTACAAATAAACTGTCTATCACCTGAGTCAATTTCGCTAAAATTAACTATTGATGAAAAAAAATATGCCGCAGGATTTACATCTGCTCCATAGCAAGAAAAATTTTTTCTTGCTGATTCATATAAAGTAGTTCCACCTCCACAAAAAGGATCTAATATACAAAAATTATCAGAAGTGTTTTTTGCTAAAAGATACTCAACTAACTGAGGCGAAAATTGTCCCCGCCACGGAAATAGGCTATTCCTCTTTTTATTTTCTATATTCAGAAATGATTATTGTATAGCAATGTTTTTATCTACCTTAATCTTTGATAACTGCTCGACTATGCTTTCAACATTTGGAAATATCATTGAGGACATTTTACTATTGAACCGTGAGGTAAAAGAGATGTATATACTTTACCAGTAAAAACTTATGATTTATAGCAACAAGGTTGTTTTTAAAACTTTCTTCTTTGGTTAGTATTGATTTTTATGTCTTTCGTATTCTTCCATCCTTCATTTTTTATCAGAATACTCGTTGAACGTCCAGATATTTCTTTCTCCATTATGGCAATTAATAAATGCTACAATAGCTCTTGCTATCAAATAGTTACAGCATATTTAACGGGAAAAAAGTATCGTTTTGGGCTAGGGCTAATTCATCAAATCAAATTCTCCATCGCTTTTTGTAAATCATTCGTTAAATCAGCAACAGCTTGTCTCGCGCCTAAGCGACTCTCTTTATACACTGGGTAACATTCCGATACAGATAACGGTTCACCAATCGTTAATTTTACCCGTTGCTTACCCAAGGTTGGACGTTGAAAAGATTTATCGCCTTGAATTTGAGCAATCATTTTCCACAAGATTAAAACGGTTTCGGCAAATCTTTCTACTGTGGGTTTTTCGCGGATGTAGTTACCAGAAACAGCCACAAAACTTTCTACTAATCTCATGTGCCACATTCTAGCATTGGCTTCTTCTGCCACGCGATCGCCTAATGCTCTCTCGACAGCAGATAATCCTTTGATATCCTTATACTCTTCTCTAAATATATAGTTCCAGCCAGCCTGCTCTACCCGCCGACAGCGATCGCTAACTTGTCCCTTTGGTTGTACATTAAAATACTGCTCCGCTATTTCTAAGGCTGCACTCAATAAAGCTTGTAATCTTAATGCTAAGGCTTGATTGCGGTCTGTAACTTCCTCTGGGACAGTAGACAACTTAAGATGATAAAAACGCGTATAAAACTGTTCCATCAAAGACAGTAAGTGTTCAGCCAAAGTCAATAGACGCGGATACATTGACTCTAAATTGGGAATTTGGCTGTCTGGAATTGTATCTACAGGTAAACCGCTAGCAACTGCTAAGTCATCTAAAAGTTGAGCGATCGCATTCCAGGGAGCATCGACATAACTATATTTAATCCCGACTGGTACAATTAAAACTTGCTCGGTGCGTCCAGCTTTTTGCAAGTCTTCAGCACACCAAAAACCCATTTGAGCAATTCCTGGTTCTAAGGGACTGATGATTTCTGAAAGTCCATTAGTCGCGCCTTCTGGTGCTGCTGACATTGGGAACTTTCCATTGGCGAACAAATCCCGCGCCGAACGTAATCCCGTCCAGTCAGCCTTACCCCGTTGAATGGGAGTCCCACCCAAGTTTGACGCAAGCCAGCCAACATAGTCACCCGCCCAGAGAGGAATACCGCGATCGTAGATAAAATGAGCATGAATTGGATGTTTGAATGCTATACCCTGCTGTCGTGCTGCCTTTGGCACAAGTTGCGAAAGCAAATACACCAAAGCAAAAGGATCTTCGGTTTTAGGGTGGCGAAATGCAAGCAAAAAGCGGATTTTCCCCTCTTGAAACTGGTGATAGAGATTTGCTAAAACCTCTACATTCTCTGCTTCAATTTGGGTAATGGGAGTTTGAGTGCGTATCCATGTTGGTAGAAACAGGTGAACAAATCGCAGCAATAAAGGATTAAAAGCTGGGGGGATAAATTCTAAAGGTGGTTGTGCTTGGTAAATCATGATATTGGGGACTGGGGACTGGGGATTGGGGATTGGGGAATTGGGGAATTGGGATTGAATCTAAAATTTAAAATCCAAAATCTAAAATCCAAAATCTAAAATTCTTAACCTATACTTTGTACTTCATACTTCATGCTTAGTATTTCGTGCTTGAGTTGATACAGAAATTAGCGATTTTGCAATCAGGAGTTAAAAAATAAACGATGCGACTGTCACAAATGTTATTCGTCACACTGCGGGATGATCCGGCTGATGCGGAGATTCCTAGCCATAAGTTGTTACTACGTGCTGGTTACATTCGTCGCATCGGTAGCGGTGTTTATGCTTATATGCCTTTGATGTGGCGCGTACTGCAAAAGGTTTCTCAGATTGTGCGGGAAGAAATGAACGCTACAGGCGCACAGGAATGTTTACTTCCCCAACTCCAACCGTCTGAGTTATGGAAGGAGTCGGGACGCTGGGATACTTACACCAAGGCTGAGGGGATTATGTTTTCCCTGATTGACCGCCGTGAACAACAATTAGGATTAGGGCCGACGCACGAGGAAGTGATTACTGCGATCGCTCGTGATATGATTCGCTCTTACCGTCAGCTACCCCAGCACCTCTACCAAATACAAACTAAGTTCCGTGATGAAATTCGCCCCCGCTTCGGTTTAATGCGCGGTCGGGAATTTATCATGAAGGATGGCTATTCTTTCCACGCCGATGAAGATAGCCTGAAAAAAACTTACCAAGATATGTACCAAGCATACAGCAATATGCTGCGGCGTTCTGGTTTGGCTTTCCGTCCAGTGGAAGCTGATTCTGGTGCAATTGGTGGTTCTGGTTCAACAGAATTTATGGTGTTGGCGGAAGCCGGCGAAGATGAAGTTCTCTACACCGAAGATGGTAAGTACGCCGCGAATGTCGAAAAAGCGGTTTCTTTACCTGCTGACGCTGAACCTTCGCCGTTTACTACCTATGAAAAACGGGAAACACCGGGAACAGAAACAATTGAAACAGTCTGTAAATTCCTCAAGGCTGCTTCTACACAAGTAGTCAAAAATGTTCTTTACCAAACAGCTTATGATAACGGCTTAACGGTTTTGGTACTGGTAAATATTCGTGGTGATCAAGAAGTTAACGAAGTCAAATTACAGAACGAATTGACTAAATTAGCTCCTAATTACGGTGCAAAAGCGATTATTGGTTTAACTGTTCCCAGTGCAGAAACACAGCAAACTTGGGCAGCTAAATCTTTACCTTTAGGCTACATTGCCCCTGATCTTGCTGATGAATATATTGCCGCAAACAAACAAATTCATCCTAAATTTGTCCGGTTAGTTGATCAAACCGCCGTTGAGTTAAAAAACTTCATTACTGGTGCAAATGAAAGCGGCTATCACGTCGTGGGTGCGAATTGGGGTGAGCAATTTCAGCTAGCAACAAGTGTAGTCGATATCCGCAAAGCTAGACCAGGCGATCGCGCCCTTCATGACCCGCAACAAACCTTAAAAAGTGCTAGAGGCATTGAAGTCGGTCATATTTTCCAATTAGGCATAAAATATTCCCAAGCAATGGGCGCAACCTATACTAATGAACAGGGTGAAGAAAAACCTTTAGTTATGGGTTGTTACGGTGTCGGTGTCTCCCGTTTAGCCCAGTCAGCCGTAGAGCAATCTTACGATAAAGATGGCATAATTTGGCCAGTAGCGATCGCACCTTATCAGGCGATCGTGACCATTCCCAACATTAATGATGCTCAACAAGTAGAAATTGCGGAAAAACTTTACACGGAACTGAATCAATCAGGAGTAGAAACATTATTAGATGACCGCAATGAAAGAGCCGGAGTAAAATTTAAAGATGCTGATTTAATCGGCATACCTTATCGAATTGTTACCGGACGAGCAATTACCAACTGCAAAGTTGAAGTTGTAGAAAGAGCAACTCGTAAAGCTCAAGAAATTCCCATAGAGGAAGTTGTGGCTACGCTTAAACAGTGGATCAAGGCAGCAACAGAGACTAACAATTAAATATCTAGGGCGCAGAGTAGTCAATACAATCCTTCCTCTGCGTTCTTCATAAAACTGTTAAGAATCTGATGGAAAGATAAGATTTACAGATTTACATAATTGGGCAGGTGACGGATTAGAAAGATAAATTATAAAATGAAAAATAAAAAAGAGTTTAGAATTCAACTAGATGGAGTTAATTAACCTAATTAAATTTTCCACTCAATGGGGATATTAGACCCATTGATTTCTCAATCAGTTGTCAAGTAGCTACCATAAACTGCGTACATCAGGATAAATGAAAATACTTTTTAACCTATTCCCTACCGTTTCCAAGTGCCTTATTTTCGAGTAGCAATTTTGACTTCTAATTTCACTCCGTATGTAACTTTCTTTCCAACCTAACCCCCAACCTTTTCCCTAGTAAGGAACGCAAGCTATGGAGAGAGGTTTCAAGAATAAATCGCACATCGCGTAAGTCCTGAATTCTCCACTCAAAAGCCCCGGATGGAAATTTACCAGCTATCAGTTTAGATTTTTGGAAACTCTATACTTTTAACTATCGTCCCTAACCAGGCTGCTCTCCACAAACAGACTACCTCAGCCCCCAGTCAGGAAGGTTTTAAAAATGAACGACCAACAAGGAAAACGTATATCTTCAGGTGTTATTGCAGCCGTCTCCGCCGCAGTTGTAGCCGTTGGTGGCGGTGTGGCTTGGTTAACTGCCAACACCAATTCTCCGACACAATCAACCCCATCGCAAAGAATCCAGCAGCCATACAATACACAGCCAGGTAATGAACAAACAACTAATGTTTATTGGCTCAAAACCAACGAAAAAAGCATAGAATTAGTTCCTCAGCCTATTAGAGTAGCATCGGTTCGACCTAACCAAGTTCTAGAGCAGGCTTTTCAAAGTTTGTTAGCAGGCCCCACAGAAGGGACAAATTCCACCACCATTCCCCAAGGAACTAAGTTATTGGGGCTAAAAGCGGAAAATAAGGATGAAATCCACGTTAATTTATCTGAAGACTTTACCAGTGGTGGTGGCAGTACCTCTATGGTAGGTCGTGTAGGTCAAGTAGTTTATACCGCCACAACATTAAACCCCAATGCCAAAGTTTATATTGAGGTCAACGGTAAACCATTAGAGGTTTTAGGTGGTGAAGGTGTAGAGATAGAACAACCCATGACCCGCGAAAGCTTTAAAAGAGAGTATCCACTTTAATGAAACTGTTGACTGTTGACTGTTGAGGAATCTCCTCTACCCGTATGCTCCCAGTCTCCAGCCTTGCAATGAGTGGATTTGCAATGAGTGGATTTTAGATTTAGATTATTCAATCCAAAATCTAAAATCCAAAATTCCTAGCCCCCAGTTCTCTTTCATTTAATTTTTACTACTTAGCACCCTAAAGTTACGGGCTTGCTGCTCTAGCCTAGTGGCGAGGCGATCGCAAACCCGATTACATAATTCAAAAATCATTTCATCTTCCACCCTGTAGTAAGCACAAGTCCCTTCACTGCGGCGGCTAAGAATCCCAGCTTGCCACATTACCTTCAGGTGTTTGGACACGTTTGCCTGTGAAGTGTGTGTTGCTTCTACCAATTCTTGTACACATTTTTCTTCATCCCGCAATAAGTGCAACAGGCGCAGACGCATCGGCTCGCTTAAGAGACTGAAGTATTCAGCTACTTGTTGCACTACTTCTGGCGGTACAGGCAACGCTTGTTTCATCAGGATTAACCCGCAGAACTCCAAATGTTAACAATGATTCATTCATTCATGAAGAATAATGACTCACTTGTTATATAGATTAATACCTAATCAGGGTTAATTCTCATCAAAGGTTGGTTATATTCCACCGGTTCACCATTTTGGATGAGAATTTCTACGACTTGCCCAGAAACCTCAACCTCGATTTCATTCATCAGCTTCATCGCTTCGATGATGCAAACTGTTTGACCTTTACGGACGCGATCGCCCACTTCTACAAACGCCGCTTCCCCCGGTGCAGGAGCGCGGTAAAATGTCCCCACCATTGGGGAAGGCACTTCTACAAATTTCTGGTCAATGATTGGCGGAGAACTTGCCCCTGAGTGTGCGCCAGAATTAGTTACCGCATGGTCAGCAACACGATTGCCAACTTCCGGTGCAGAAATTTGTGGTGATGGCTGTGCGATCGGTTGCACCGATGGCATGGATACAACGTGATTACTCACATTAGCAGCTTTACGTACTGTTAACTCAAACTCATCACTTTTGAGTGTTACTTCTGCAATATCAGTTTCTGCAATAGTTGCCAACAGTTGGCGAATTTCATTAAAGTCCAATGGCACAGTTTTTTTTACCTCGACCTGTCCGTAAATAAGAATTTTAAGTTTGGCAGGGATTTAATCCCCCTGGAGGGATTGAAATCGGGATTGCCTCAAGAATGAAAGCAAACTTATTCCCTGCCTATGTATTTATCATCACGGGTATCAATTTTGATGCGTTCTCCTTGGGTAATAAACAAAGGAACCATCACAGTTGCCCCGGTTTCCACAGTCGCCGGTTTAGTCCCACCTGTAGCAGTGTCACCTTTCACACCTGGATCTGTTTGCGTCACCTCTAAAACTACAGAATTAGGCAGTTCCACTTCTAGAACTTGCTCACCCCAACGAATCACGTTCACTTCCATACCTTCCTTGAGATACTTGACGCGATCGCCAATTTGGGCAGCACTCAATCTACCCTCTTCGTAAGTTTCCATATCCATAAAGACGAACTCATCGCCCTCTTTATAGGTATGCTGCATCGTGAGTTTTTCGAGAGTGGCCTGCGGCACACTTTCCCCCGCCCGGAAAGTTCTTTCTAAAACCTTGCCGGTTTGGACACTTTTAAGTGTTGTCCGTACAAAGGCAGAACCCTTACCTGGCTTAACGTGAAGGAAATCAATCACTCGCCATACAGACCCATCTAATACAATTGATACGCCGGGTCGAAAATCGTTACTGGAAATCATGAAGCTTTTAAATCGTGGAAGACAATCGGCATTTATTGTACCCTTCTAGGGTAGTAATTAGGTAATTAGTCAATAGTTATATAGTCATTGGTCATTGGTCATTACTCAGCACCGGCTAAACGCCGCGCTACCGCTAACAGCACTCAGCACTCAACACTCATGTATGGGAAGATGAGTGTTGAGTTACGCATTTTAGCCATACCATGTTGAATTTATTAAAATCCTGGCTGAAGAACAGCCTCATGGCAATACTGTTGGTAACAATATTTTTAGGCATAAATACAGCTGGCTGGACTCCTTCCAGTAACGCTGCCTTGCCATCTGGAAACGCAATCACTGACGGCAAAGCTCTATTAAGATATGCACTCCCGATAGATAATAAGCCAGTACGTCAATTGCAAGCCAGTCTAGAAGATATCTCTACTCAACTGCGTGCAAATCGGCGATGGGGTGCTGTCTCCAGAGACCTGAGTAAAGCATCCCGCATTCTTGATAAACCTTCACAAATCCTAGCAAGCGTTCCGGAAGAACGCCAACCTCAAGCCGAAGCTTGGCTGAATGAATTAAAGTCTGGCGTGGAAAAAAGTAAAGAATTGACCCAAACCAAAGACAAAGAAAAAATGCTCGAAGAGAGAGCAAAACTGCTGAATTTGGTATCTCTATTAGAAGAGTCAATGGTCAAGGAATACCCCTTTGAAGTTCCAGAAGAGTACAGTAACCTCCCACAACTCAAAGGTCGTGCCACAATTGCTATCAAAACCAATAAAGGTAATTTGACAGTTGTTGTAGATGGTTACAGCGCACCTGTAACTGCTGGTAACTTTGTCGATTTAGTAAAACGTGGTTTTTACAACGGCTTAGAATTTACCCGTTCAGAAGAGTCTTATGTTCTACAAACCGGAGATCCACCAGGAAAAGAACAGGGTTTTATTGATCCCAAAACAGGCCAATACAGAGCTATTCCCCTAGAAATACTTGCAGAAGGTGACAAAGCCCCCACCTATGGTATTACCTTAGAGCAAGCTGGTCGTTATCTTGATATGCCAGTTTTACCTTTCTCTTCCTTTGGTGCATTGGCTATGGCTCGTCCTGAAAGTGAAGTTAATGGCGGTTCTTCTCAAGTCTTCTTTTTCTTGTTTGAACCAGAACTCACCCCCGCCGGACGTAACCTATTAGATGGTCGTTACTCTGTTTTTGGCTATCTCATTGAAGGTAGAGAAATCTTGGATATCCTCAAAGCTGGTGACAAAATTGAATCAGCTACCGTAGTTCAGGGAATAGAAAACTTAGTAGAACCCCAAGCAGCCTAGACAATTATTTTGTAGAGACGCGTTTAATCGCATCTCTACAGATTCATAAAAAGTCAGGAGAGTGTCAACCTTCTTCGCTCTCCCAACTAACCAAGATTTCCAGCCGCTAACACCTGCTCAACGGCGATGGCGTTCCGCCCAGCGTAGCTGATCGCTATTTCTCCAAAAGTCCGCGATATAATTTTCTGATTATCTGTATATACTGTCTCTTCGTACAGTCCTTCTTCCAGCAACAGCACAGAGATTTTCTTTTCTAACGGGTCTACAATCCAATATTCTGGTACTTCAACCGCCGCATATTCAGAACGCTTATAACGATAGTCCCGCTTGATGGAATCTGGACTGATAACCTCTACAATTATTAACTGCGGTGATTCAAAGACGGCTGATACATTGATCAATTCTCTTGCTTGTTCCTGCGTCACCACACACAAATCACTTAACCTAGACTTATTTCTTCCTGTCCTTACCCCAGCTTCCCGAAAAGTTAACCAAGGTAAATCCAAACGCTTAATTTCTGCTTTGAATGCGGTGTCTACAAAATCGACAATCAAGAAATGTTGAATTGTAGGGGGGTTCATTAATTCCAGTCTGCCATCCACTAGTTCATAGGGAAAACCACTGCCATCATCATAATTTAAGTAATCTTCAAATGTGAGATTTGTTACTAGTGAAGTGAGCATCCCAACCGACCCCTAGACGATAACATTATCCTATCTTGAGGGAGTAGGGACTGGGGACTGGGAAAAAGCAGAGGATTAATGACTAATGAATAATGACTAAAGTTAAAGATATTGGCGAACAAGGCCTTCTAGAAAGATTACAGCGTTTCTGTCCACCAGAAATTATTGGTGATGATGCGGCGGTATTGGTGACAGCACCAGAGCAATCTTTAGTTGTCACCACAGATATGCTAGTTGACGGTGTGCATTTTAGTTATATCACCACGTCCCCAGAAGATGCTGGTTGGCGTGCTGCGGCTGCTAATTTGTCAGATTTGGCAGCAATGGGTGCTTCTCCCTTGGGAATTACTGTGGGACTGGGACTTCCTGGTGATTTGAGTGTGAGTTGGGTCGAAAGCTTATACCAAGGGATGACAGAATGCCTGCAACAATACGATACCCCGATTGTGGGTGGGGATGTAGTGCGATCGCCTATTACTACAGTTTCAATTACCGCCTTTGGTCAAGTTCACCCCCATAAAATTATCCGTCGCTCTGCCGCCAAAGTCGGCAATGCAATTATTGTCACAGGTGTTCATGGGGCATCTCATGCGGGCTTAAAATTACTGTTAAACCCTGAATTAGGGCAGAACCTCACCCCAGTAGAAAAGACGGTTCTAATCAAAGCACACCAGCGTCCCCAACCACGATTAGATGTCTTACCCCTCATTTGGCAGATTTTAGAATATCCATTCCCTATTGCCGGTATGGATAGCAGTGATGGGTTAGCAGATGCTGTCTTACAAATTTGTCGCGCCAGTGGTGTTGGTGCAATCTTAGAAAGTGAGCAAATTCCTCTACCAACAGCTTTTACTCATTGGTTAACTCCAGAGCAAGCCCTAGAATATGCTCTGTACGGTGGTGAAGACTTTGAACTAGTGCTGTGTCTACCACCAGCATTGGCAAAAACTCTCATACAGATGTTAGATAACAGTGCAGCCATCATCGGCACTATTACATCTCATTCCCAAGTCATACTTAAGCATCAAGATGAAAAAATCCCTGACCGAGTTCTCAGCCTCAGTCAAGGATTTCAACATTTTAGTCAATAGTCAACAGTTCAAAATCCAATTACAAATCCAAATTTATCAACCTTCTAAAATCAGGTCTTCTTAATTTTGAATTTTGTTAGCGCAGCGTTAGCGAGTCTGCGAGCGTCATTTTGAATTGATTAGACCCACTTTTCAGCGACTAATTCAGCCAAATCTAGAACGCGTTGGCTGTAACCCCACTCGTTGTCATACCAAGCCATGACTTTAACCATGTCATTACCCATAACCAGAGTCAAGTTAGCATCAACGATAGAAGAAGCATCGCTACCTTGATAATCGGAAGATACCAATAGCAGTTCGCTGTAGTCCAAAATGCCTTTGAGTGAACCTTCAGCCGCATCTTTGAGAGCTTGGTTAACTTCTTCCGTAATAGTACGCTTCTCAACCTGAACTACGAAATCTACCATTGAGACGTTCGGGGTAGGTACGCGTAAGGCAACACCATTCAGCTTACCTTTAAGGTCTGGAATTACTAGTGCCACTGCTTTTGCTGCACCAGTAGAGGTGGGGACAATGTTGATGGCTGCTGCCCTTGCCCGGCGTAGATCACGGTGAGATGCGTCTAGCAATCGCTGATCACCTGTGTAGCTGTGAGTGGTAGTCATCGTACCTTTGATGATGCCGAATTTGTCATTCAACACCTTGGCGATGGGTGCGAGGCAGTTGGTTGTACAGCTGGCATTACTAATAACATGATGTATGTTGTGGTCATAATCATGATGATTCACACCAATTACAAATGTACCGTCCTCGTTTTTACCGGGGGCAGTGATGAGAACCTTTTTTGCACCAGCATTAACGTGCCTCAACGCTCCTTCTTTGCTGGTAAATACACCAGTGGCTTCGATAATTAAGTCAATTTCCCACTCTTTCCAGGGCAAGTTTTCTGGGTTGCGATCAGACACGCATTTAATGGTCTTGCCATTAACGGTGATAGAGTTGTCATCGGCGGTAATGTCAACATCCTTTAACTTCCCAAGCATTGAATCATACTTCAGGAGGTGTGCATTAGTTCTAGGATCTGATGTGTCGTTAACAGCTACTAGGTCAATATTGCTATTTTCTCGTCCTAGCCAACAACGTGCAAAATTACGTCCGATACGCCCGAAACCATTTATTGCGACTCTAATCACAGTATCTTGCCCTCTGTATATATGCCTATAAGTTGATATCTTTGACCCCAATCATATCGCAAAGGGGGGGAGTATTTATAACCTTAAAGTGTTGGATCAATAAAAAAAAACATATTTTATTCAGATTCATCTGAGTAGAGGTTGTGAGCAGCAATGTAGGATCTAACCTCTTCTGGCACTAAATGAGTAATTAATTTCCGCTCTCGACACAGGTTACGAATTAGACTTGACGAAACTCTCACTAATGGTGTATGCAAGAGTTGCCAGCGAATAGTTACTAACTGCTTTGCCAGTTTTTTCTCGACTTGCTTGCAGATTGATTCACTTTGAGCTATATTCTCACCACCTAGCAATCTAGGTGCAATTAGCCAATCACACATTGGTGCTAGTTCGTGTCTACGGTACCAACGAGGTAAGGTTTGGAAAGTATCTAAACCTACAATCCAGTACCAGTGAGTATTTGGGTAACAAGTAGACAAGTCGATCAAAGTGTTGATCGCATAAGAAACCTCTGAGCGTTTTGCCTCTATCTCTGAGACCGTAAACGCTGATATTTCTCTTGTAGCTAATTGTAGCATTGCCACCCGATGCTCAAATCCGGCAGCTTTTTTGTGAGGAGGATTTCGGGACGGCACCCAGATAACCTTATCTATGGGTACTTGATGCCAAGCTGTCTCAGCTATTAGCAGGTGTCCCCAATGAACTGGATCAAATGTGCCACCAAAGATTGCCAGTTGCTGCATTTGGTTATGCCTTGGCTCTATGCAATCGAAAATCATTTTCATTCCTAAAGGAATATCTTAATCAATTCATGCTTTGGCTTGATGAAATCTTAAAAGTATTTTCGCTACGAATGTACTTAATCTAGCTAACACCAGTAAGGACTCAAAAAGTATGTATTTCAAATTACAAGAATTTCTTTCCCGATGTGACGGAAATTTACTGAATAGTCTTAAAAACAGTTTGGAAATAGCAAAAACCTCCAACCGATGTAAAATCGTTCTCAACGAAAGAAAACACAACAAAACAGCCCGATAACATCAAGAATGAAAAAGATATAGAAGTAGTTACGGTAAAAATCAAAATCCTGTTATGATACGCGTGTCATTTGTGATTATGGTGTGGTGTGGTGTGGTGTTTAAGAGGAGCAATCAATGAATAATGCTGTAGATTTTGGCGGTAGACCGTTTCATTTTATTGGTATCGGTGGTATAGGTATGTCTGCCTTGGCATACGTGCTGGCTAAACGTCAATTGCCAGTATCAGGTTCTGATCTGCGACCAAATCATATTACACGTAAGTTAGAATCTATCGGGACTCATATTTTTAGTAGACAAGAGGCTAGTAACCTCGAATTTTTTCATCCTCAAGTGGGAGCTAATGAAATAGAATTAAATTCAGAAAAACAAGTTCCTTCTATCAAGGCAAACCTGCCTCAAGTTATTTGTTCAACAGCAATTAATGCCAACAATCTAGAGTATAAAGCAGCTCTGGAATTAGGTTGTCCAATTTGGCATCGTTCAGATTTACTAGCAGCCTTGATTGCCGAACACCATAGCATAGCCGTAGCAGGAACTCATGGTAAAACTACAACCAGTAGCATGATTGGCTATATGTTATTGGAAGCTGGTTTAGACCCTACGATTATTGTAGGTGGTGAAGTAAATGCTTGGGAGGGCAATGCTAGGTTGGGGCAAAGTCACTATTTGGTAGCGGAAGCAGATGAATCTGATGGTTCGCTAGTGAAACACGCTCCTGAAATTGGCATTATTACTAATATTGAATTAGATCATCCTGACCACTACGACACCTTAGAAGAAGTAGTTGAGACCTTCCAAAAATTTGCCCAGGGTTGTAAAACCTTAGTGGGCAGCATTGATTGCACTACAGTACGCGATCGCCTCAAACCTACAATCACCTACAGTCTCCATCCAGAGACTGACGCTGACTACACTGTGACTAACATTGACTATCATGCCAATGGAACTGCTGCTTTAGTCTGGGAAAAAGGTAAAGCCTTGGGAGTGCTGAATATGCGCTTGCTGGGTCGCCATAACTTGAGTAATGCTCTAGCTGGTGTAGCTGTTGGGCGTATTTTAGGCTTAGAATTTGGAGCGATCGCCAAAGGTATCGCCACCTTTGAAGGTGCTAGACGACGTTTTGAGTTTCGCGGTGAAGTTGATGGTATTACCTTTATTGATGACTACGCTCATCATCCAAGCGAAATTCGTGCAACCCTAGCTGCGGCAAGGCTGCAAGCCAGACCAGGACAAAGAGTAGTGGCGATATTCCAGCCCCATCGCTATAGTCGGACGTTAACCTTTTTAGAAGAATTTGCTGAGTCTTTCACCCATGCTGACTTGGTGGTACTAACTGATATTTACAGTGCTGGTGAACCCAATTTAGGACAAATCAGTGGTGAACAGTTAGCTGAGGCTGTAGCTAAAGAACATCCCCAGGTAGTTTATCAACCAACTTTACCTGCTGTAAATGAATTTCTACTGCAAACTCTTAAGACTGGGGACTTAGCACTATTTTTAGGTGCAGGTAACTTAAATCAGGCGATTCCTGAAATCATTACTGCACTTTGCGAACCGGCTACAGCTACAGCTACATTATAAAAGTTTTGCCTGAGCAAGAGTTTTATCAATTCACTCTATTGCTGTACTCATACAGCAGATAAATGTAAAAATTTCACAATTTATTGATGTAAAGATGAAAATTTCCCAGGCAGCTGGAAACGCCTGCACAGTTCCTGCTTCTACAGTAGAAACACAGGAAAAAAATGATTTAAGTGAAGGTAAAATCATTTACTTACCAGGTACTAATTGCGAAATCAAGTCCCAAGCTTTTTTATCTGCATATACTTCCTATCGAGTTGGTGGAGCGGCTGAATGGTACGTTGCACCAAGGAACATAGAAGCATTGCAAGCCAGCATCAAGTATGCACAAGAACATAATTTAAGAGTCACCACCCTAGGCGCAGGCTCTAATCTGTTAGTTAGCGATCGCGGTCTAGACGGTCTAGTGATCGGTACTCGCCATCTACGCTACAGCCACTTTGATCCTGTCACAGGCCAATTAACCGTCGCGGCGGGAGAATCAATTCCTAGTTTGGCATGGGCAGCAGCACAACTAGGCTGGCAAGGTTTAGAGTGGGCTGTTGGTATCCCTGGAACATTGGGAGGTGCAGTAGTAATGAACGCCGGCGCACACAGCAGCTGCATCGCAGATATGTTAGTGAGTGCTGAAGTCCTCTCCCCAGATGGGACATTAGAGACTCTAACACCTGCTGACTTAGGTTATACATACCGCACTTCACTACTACAAGGTAGCGATCGCATCATCACTCAAGCCACCTTGCAACTCAAACCAGGATTTGACCCCGCCCAGGTTGTAGCCATTACCAAACAACACAAACAGCATCGGCTGAGTACCCAACCCTACAACTTCCCCAGTTGTGGCAGCGTGTTCCGTAATCCCACACCTTACACGGCTGGGTGGTTAATCGAACACACAGGTTTGAAAGGCTATCAAATTGGTGGCGCACAAGTAGCTCATCTCCACGCCAATTTTATTGTCAATCGTGGTGGAGCAAAAGCCAACGATATTTTTAACCTAATTCGCCATATCCAGCACACAGTCCAAGAGAACTGGTCAATATGGTTAGAACCAGAAGTCAAAATGATGGGTGAATTTCAGGCTGCTGCTTGAGGTGCAGAGAACTCTTAAGAGGTAGGGAGAAGAGCAGAGGAGAATGAATCTTGCCCAATTCCCTATGCCTAATTCCCTATGCCCATTAAATATTAGTAAAAAAAGAGGCAAATTCCCGGCCGCCTCTATAATTGAATTTGATTTGTTATTCAAAGCACACGCGGATAATTTAGTTATGGCAGAAAAAGGACAAGGATTTGGCTTTGGCTTAGGAAAAATGAAAGAACTAGCCGAAGCGTTCAAAAAAGCACAACAAGTTCAAGAGGGTGCAAAGCGACTCCAAGAAGAATTGGAGCAAATGGAAATTCTGGGAGAGGCTGGTGGTGGACTAGTGAAGGTAATTGTCAGCGGCAACCAAGAACCCAAGCGCGTGGAAATTTCTCCCGATGCTTTAGCACAAGGCTCAGAAATGCTTTCCGACTTGGTGACAGTAGCCATGAAAAGTGCCTACGAAAAGTCTACAGCCACCATGCGCGAACGCATGGAAGAATTGACCAGTGGACTAGAACTACCTGGGTTTTAGCGATTAGTCATTAGTCATTAGTCATTAGTCACTCGTCATTAGTCATTCTTCAAAAGATTTGTTGACTATAGACTGTGAACTACTGACTTTTGACATATCTATAGTAGAATTTTATATCAATCTTTAGGAATAAGTCTTCAGATTCTCCCAATAGATTCCTATTACGAATTACGAATTATGAATTATAAACTGTTGTTTGTCTGTTTGGGGAACATCTGCCGTTCACCATCAGCAGAGAACATCATGAATTATTTGATTGATCAAGCTGAATTAAGCGATCGCATCCTTTGTGATTCGGCTGGCACATCTAGCTATCACATTGGCAGTCCACCAGATCGCCGTATGAGTGCCGCAGCCTCGACAAAATTAGGAATTAAGCTACAAGGACAAGCTAGACAACTCCAGAAATCAGACTTTCAGGAATTTGATCTGATTTTAGCAATGGATCGAGATAATTATGACAATATCATTGCCCTTGATCCTACTGGACAATATCACCATAAAGTGATTTTGATGTGTGAATTTTGTTCTCGACACACCCTTAAGGAAGTTCCAGACCCCTACTATGGTGGAACGGAAGGCTTTAATCAGGTAATTGATTTACTCCTTGATGCGTGTGAAGGACTATTGCAACATATTGTGAGTGCTGAGTAGTGAGTGCTGAGTGCTGAGTAGTGAGTAGTGAGTAGTGAGTAGTGAGTAGTGAGTA
>NZ_CAWUDL010000004.1:0-131253 GCF_963920945.1 Anabaena sp. CCY 9402-a | reverse complement strand
AGGGGACAGGGGACAGGGGACAGGGGACAGGGGACAGGGGACAGGGGACAGGGGACAGGGAACAGGGGACAGGGGACAGGGGACAGGGGACAAGCTAGAGAGTAACTCATACCCAATACCCAATCCCCATTAACTAAAAATAAAAAAGGCTGCTGACTTCAGCAACCCTCAGAGATTTTAAAATTATTTTTTTAATCCATTGATGCTTAACTAGCAACTGTTAAAGGTTTTGTTGTATCACTAGATTTTGTATTATTTGGCTGAACAATTGCTTTTGTACTAATAGGGTCTGCACCGACTGAGTTTGTATCCAATTCGCTACTGCTAGGCTCGCTAATCATAAGGCGATCGCACGGAATTGTATCTGACAAAATCGCACTTGCCATCATCCCTGTATGAATCTCCATGTGAGCCTCTAGTGGAGCTTCAAACATGAGACGTTGTCCAGGAAAAACCACCCTTTCAAAATACCAATTTGGAATGTTGGAGATGCGAGCCACCTGGATTTTGCTCGTGGCATTAACGTAGCAGCAGAGAACTTTTTCCAATTGCTCAGGTGGTAGAGGATCTAATATTTGAGCCATAACTGCCGAGGAGCTTTACGCCACAATTTTACATTACACCAGCAAAATTAACACTTGCTGATCCCTCTATGTTGTAACTCCGACTACCAACTGAAATTTTCTACGTTATTTCTATCTAAAGGTATGTTCAAGTTATGAATTTTTAATAAAACTTTTTTATTCTAGATAATTTTACACTATGCAAGAATTTTTGGGGATTTTTCACTAGATTAATTAACTTATTGCGCCAAATATCATAGATATTTACCATAGTTAATCATTAAAATTACTTTAATTTCTTCCGTTGTGAATATTTTATGGCTTTATCTATCGTAGGAAATAGCCGCAGGGATCATCGCTTAATGATGGACACTCTCCGTAGCTCAAGCCTAGTGGTCTATCAAGTTAGTTTTGACGGTTCGTAGAGAGGACTTTAGTCCTGATTTTTCTAAGGGCTAAAGTTCTTACTACAAAAAAAGCTTATCCCCACCCGTTCTAAATCAACAAAACCCTTACGCTGTCTTCATTTTGAATTTTGAATTTTGAATTTTGAATTTTGACTTCCGCCTTGCGGTACTACGGCGTAGTTTTTATTCTCATTGCTCAAATCACAAGGTTTTGCAGCTACTTTCTTATAAACTCAATGTTATGG
Source organism: Anabaena sp. CCY 9402-a (assembly GCF_963920945.1). Classification (NCBI taxonomy): domain Bacteria; kingdom Bacillati; phylum Cyanobacteriota; class Cyanophyceae; order Nostocales; family Nostocaceae; genus Anabaena; species Anabaena sp. CCY 9402-a. Next base: position 130,038 of record NZ_CAWUDL010000004.1, on the reverse strand, counting down.
TAAAGATATATGAAAATTTTCTTCATAAAACCTTACTCATACTCCTCGATATTAAGCAAATCTACATATCAAGAATCTGCTGCGATGTCAAGTATGATTGCCAATAAAGTGCTAATCCAACCAGCACATTAGAAATTGATACTTTCTTGGACTTTTCCCAAAAAACAGCAAGATGATGGAAAATCGAATTCTTTACGTTCGCCTTCCTTGTAACCCTATCTTCCCCATAGGGGTTGTTTATCTGAGTGATCATGTCCACAAGGTTTTTCCCAACATCGAACAACGCATTTTTGATTTGGGAACTGTTCCACCTTTAGACTATGCGTCAGCCTTAGATCGTTGTATTGACGAATTCCAGCCCACACTACTAGTATTTTCTTGGCGGGATATCCAAATTTATGCTCCAGTCGGCGGACGTGGTGGCAACCCGCTACAAAATGCCTTTGAATTCTACTACGCGACAAATCCCTTCATTAAATTGCGTGGGGCTTTGGGTGGTTTACGAATCTTCATTGCTTATTATGTAGAGTTGTGGCGCAATCTGGGATTAATTAAACGTGGTTTAAAACGAGCCAAACAGTATCACCAAGAAGCCCGTGCAGTTGTAGGCGGTGGTGCAGTTAGCGTATTTTACGAACAGTTGGGTAAAAGCTTACCCCCAGGAACAATTATTTCTGTGGGTGAAGGGGAAACCTTGCTAGAAAAGTTCCTACATGGCCGAGAGTTCCGGGATGAACGCTGCTATGTAGTAGGAGAAACACAACCACGGCAAAGACTAATTCACGAACAACCTACCCCCCTAGAAAAAACCGCGTGTAACTACGACTATATAGAAACTATTTGGCCAGAGTTTAACTATTACCTGCAAGAAGAAGACTTTTACATTGGTGTACAAACTAAACGAGGTTGCCCCCACAACTGCTGTTACTGTGTCTACACCGTTGTTGAAGGGAAACAGGTACGAATTAATCCAGCAGATGAAGTAGTCGCAGAAATGCGCCAACTATATAATCGTGGCATTCGCAATTTCTGGTTTACTGATGCCCAATTTATTCCTGCACGGAAATTTATCGACGATGCTGTAGAACTTTTGCAGAAAATCGTAGATTCTGGCATGACAGATATTCATTGGGCAGCATACATCAGAGCCGACAACCTCACACCAGAGTTGTGCGATTTGATGGCAAAGACAGGGATGAATTACTTTGAAATCGGCATCACTAGTGGTTCTCAAGAACTCGTGCGGAAAATGCGAATGGGGTACAATTTGCGAACCGTTCTGCAAAACTGCCGCGACTTAAAAGCAGCTGGCTTCAACGATTTAGTATCCGTCAACTACTCCTTTAATGTGATTGACGAACGTCCCGAAACCATTCGCCAAACAATTGCTTACCACCGCGAACTAGAAAAGATTTTCGGTGCGGATAAAGTCGAACCAGCTATCTTTTTTATTGGCTTACAACCTCATACCCACTTAGAAGAATATGCCTTCAAAGAAGGGATTCTCAAACCAGGGTATGATCCGATGAGTTTGATGCCGTGGACAGCCAAAAAACTCCTTTGGAATCCTGAACCCCTTGGTTCATTCTTTGGTGAGGTTTGCTTGCAAGCCTGGCGACAAAATCCCAATGATTTCGGTAGGGAAGTGATGAAAATCTTAGAAGCAAAGTTGGGTTGTGCCGATTTAGAAGAGGCACTTTCTGCACCAATTGAAAATAAAGAGAAACAGTTAGCCAGTGTATTGTAGGGAGTAGGGAGTAGTGAGTGCTGAGTGCTGAGTGCTGAGTGCTGAGTGCTGAGTGCTGTTAGCGGTAGCGCGGCGTTTAGCCGGTGCTGAGTGCTGAGTAGTGAGTCAAAAGTAATTCACCCTTGTCTCCCTTATCCCGCCCTTCCTCCCTCTGCCGTTCTTGTCTCCAAATCCTATGTTAGAAGGTTCAATTCTGCAACTGCTGGAAACAGCCCATCGCCAGACTACCAGGCCTATTCACTTCGGGGTGTATTACAAAAATACGCTGGTTGCTTTGTGTCATGCCTTAGAAGACCATATCTTATCTGATGAAAGTAAACCCTTGGTAATTACTGCCTTTCAACGGGGTAAGTGGTATTTACAAGAGGCAGAAAGATATGCAGACATTGCCAACCACAGTCACCAAATTGTGATCATGGCTTCACCAGATACCGGCTTTGCTGAACATCCCACGAGCCAACTGTCAAATGTGGACTTGGTTGCATTAGATGCAGCTGATTCGGTAGCTCAGGAATGGCACTTAATTATCCTGTCACCTAAATACACAGCGATGGTACTTTGTCAAGAACTATCACCTGCTGATTATGGTTCAGAGGGAATACCAACTTCAGATTTAGAGCGTAAGTTCTATGGTTTGTGGACATTTGAGCCGACCTTGGTGAGAGAAACAGCAGAATTAGCGATCGCTCACATTCAAAAATACAACCCAGAATTAGCACAAAAACTCTTGAGTTATGAACAGGCAATTCCGCCTGCTGTCATCACCTCAGACAACCTGTTAACTGTTGTCTCTCGCGTTGTTGATTACCTCCAAACAGGACAAGAACAGTTATCCATTCCTACATCACAGCATCAAAAAGCCCTAGATAGCAACTTGCTTTCTAACGAAGTACAGGCATTTTTGCGGATGGCGCAACTGATGGATCTGGCTGATATTAACAACCCTATGGCCGCCGCAGAAGTCGCTGCGATCGCCGAAACAATGGGGCAACTTTTAGATTTACCTGCATGGCAAATCAAGAGATTAAAACTAGCAGCGTTATTACACCGCATAGATCCACTCCGCACAGCACAAAGCGTTCTGACTCCTGCTACATCCACACAACCCCAAGAAATAGCCCCCAGTTGTGCTTTGAGTTGTCCTCTGATTCCAGGAGCGCAAGTATTACGAAAAATGTCAAGATTACGGGCAGTAGCGCAAATTATCACTCACCAGACCGAATACTGGGATGGGACAGGAGAACCAGCCGGGTTAGCCGGTGATGCAATTCCCCTAGAGTCGAGAATTTTGGCATTGGTTGCAGACTTTCAGTGGCGAGTCAATCAACTGCAATCCTCCCAACAGAATCGGGAAGAGATATTTGCTCAAGCCTTGGTAGAATGCAGACAACAAAGCGATCGCTTTGACCCTAAACTATTAGATGCCCTAACTTTGTTAGTTATGGGTTTACAACAGGGACTCGACTTACCCCTAATGACATCTAAAGTTAGTACAGGAATGTGGCTGATTGATTCCCGATGGGATAGCCAGAGCAAGACTAGTGAGGAAATTGGTAGTTACCCCCGATGAATATTGAAGCGATTAGACAAGGAAAACTCAAACAACTCCCAGGGGTAAATTTAGAAGATGAGGAACTCTCTCAACTGGATTTAAGCCACGTCAATCTGGCAGGTGCTACCCTTGTTGGGGCTAATTTCGCAGGTTCTAAGCTCGAAGGTGGGCATTTAGAAGGTGCAAATTTGATGGGGGCTAACCTCCAAGCAACCGACTTGCGGGCTAACCTCATGGGAGCTAACCTCATGCAAGCAGATTTAACAGGTGCAGACCTACGGGGTAGCAACTTGCGGGGTGCTAGCTTGATGGGCGCGAGACTTAGCGACGTGTCATTGGCTGGTGCTTTTTTAAGTGGCGCGAATTTGATGAATGTTAACTTGCAAGGCGTTGACTTACGTGGTGCTGATTTGCGTGGTGCTAACCTTACAGGTGCAAATCTCAAAGGTGCGGACTTAAGTCGTACTGATTTGGAAGGAGCGTTGTTAAGTGAAGCAAATTTAGAAGAAGCTGACTTACGTGGGGCGAATTTGGCGGGGGCGAAGTTGACAGGTGCTAACTTATTGTGTGCTGAGTTAATAGGGGCAAATTTGAATGGTGTTAATTTAGAAAAAGCCTGTGTAGTAGGTACAGTGCTAGAAAAAGTTTCTTAACACAGCAGAGAGAGAATCAATTATCTCTCTACTGTGGAACAAAAAACCCACCATATGGACTTGTCAATTAATGCCAATAATTAGGGTGTGCTTGTATATTTGAGAACGCCATTAATATTTTCAATACCTTTCAAGGTGATAGAGGTGCGGTTGAGTCTACCATCTCTTGTTCTACAAACAGCTTGCAATAAATTTCCTCGGACACTGATGCGATCGCAACTTTGTTGATAATTGCTCACTTGATTAGAATTAGTTACTCTCAGAGTACCATCAATATTTTCAATTCCTTGTAAAGTAATTGAGGTTCTGTTGAATGTACCATTAATTTTTCGGCAATTAGCTGATAGTAAATTTCCGGAAATGCCAATGTTATTACAAGTTTGCTGATAACTGCTAACTTGAGATTCGCCTTTGTATTTCAGAACACCATCAATATTTTCAATATTATTTAAAACGATGGAAGTACGATTGAGTCTACCATCTCTTGTTCTACAAACAGCTTGCAATACATTTCCTCGGACACTGATGCGATCGCAACTTTGCTGATAATTACTTACTTGATTAGGATTAGTTACTCTCAGAGTGCCATCAATATTTTCAATTCCTCGTAAAGTAATTGAGGTTCTGTTGAATGTACCATTAATTTTTCGGCAATTAGCTGATAGTCGATTTCCAGAAATGCCAATATTATTGCAAGTTTGCTGATAAGTGCTAGGTGCAGCATTAGCTGGTTTATTCATACTCATCAAAGCGGCTGTGACTGAAAGAGCGATCGCACCAAATAAACTTAGTTTCATTATCTAACCTTGATTGCTTACAAGGTTGCTCTACAACTTCAAAAAACACAATTCCGCAGGTTAAACCAAAAATTCATCGTAATCTAGAAAAGAAACCTGAGTTTTCTGGTGGTGTTAGCTTGAATCCTAGATGGCTATTTATTAAAAAAACTACAAATTATCTCACCCGGACTATTCTGAGTGAATTGAATTACAGTTCTATCTTTTGTCAATTTAAACTTACCCCGACAATTGTAAATTTCCACAGGTGTTTTAACTCCATCAACACTCACAGCTGCTTGATATTCCCAATATTTTTTCGCCCTACGTTGAATACTCAGAATGCAAATCTGATGTCCTTCATAATTGCGGCATACCATAGCCCAAGCAGGAGATGTTACAAACAAAGAAAATATAAATATTAGTAAAATGACACTATATTTAATCATAATTAACCTTTAACACTCCGCCCCCGCATCCACAACGCCAATATACACATAAAAACAACCCCCATTAATCCTTGTAAGGGATTATTATTTACCCCAGTTATCCAATCAGGAACTCGACCAGAATATTGAATTAATCCCCCGACATTAATAATGTAGTAACCCCAAACCAAACCACCATGTAAACCTATTGGTAAGCCCAATCGTCCCCGCCGCCAACGCTTTCCCCATACCTGCGTTAACCCCAGTAATACTAAAGCTGGAAACTGTGGCAATGTGTGAATAATTGCTGCAAGTGGCTTGACAAAGTGTAAAGCAGCGAAAGCTAGTGCATCTATCCATAATGCTACAGGCTGACTATAATCTCTTTCCAATTCGTCTAAAAACCAGCCACGAAATAACAATTCTTCTGCAAACCCTACACCTAAACCAACAATCAAACCTTCTAAAATTATCTTTAGTAACAAAATTGTTGGTTTTTGCCACACTAGCCAACCCAAAAAACCTTGTATCCCAAATAAAACAAAAATATTAATGATACCTAAGACTAAGCCACACAGCAGTTCTATCCCATTGCGCCACGTAAATTTCAAACCATAAATTCTCAGTATTTGTGGCTGTTGGTAGACTTTTTGACCCCATAATCTCAGCAGAAAAATAAACTCTGCATATAACAATACCATTGTCAATATACTTACTAAATTAGAATCATCCACTAGTAAATAAATTGGTGCAGCTATGGGCAACCACAGCAATAATAATGCCAAAATAAAATAACCCAGCCGAATAGGGGCAGGGCGTTGAGCTAGATTCAGGATTTTGGTTTTCATTTCAGGTGAGCCAAAAGTCAGTAATCAAGATTATGACTAATGACAGAATATTTATTCATTCCAAGTTCGCAATCTTAATGCTTAATTACGAATTATTCCTCTGGTTCTATTGTGCTGCTAAGACCATGACTCTTGAGAGTTTCACAATAAAACTCTGCGTGTTCCTGAGCGCAGGTAATAACTAAAGCCAGCCCATTTGCATGGGCTTCCATCATGATGCTAACAGCTTGGGGCTGAGTAAGGCTTGGCACTGTGGTTAGTAGCACTTGTACGACATACTCCATAGAGTTGTAGTCGTCATTATGGAGCAAAACGCGATACCGAGGCGCAAGCTTGCGGGATGTGGAACGCTTCTCAATGGTTTCGACTGACACAACTTTTGCTCTTTGATTTCTTATTTACTACAACAGAGGTTCTGTACTAGCGATCGCTTAACAGTTATTCACCTATGTTATAGCATTTTCACTAAAACTTCATGTCAGAAAAAAATTTTGCTGCTTTTGAGTTGGGATACTGGCAAGATAGCTTCACAGCAACGCTCCCTCCCACTCTTAAAATAAAGGTAGAGGAAACCCCGTGTGTGCGACTGCCCTACCTAGGTAATTATGGACAGAAGTCTCGACTTTCAACCAGGACAAATTGTGTCTTTAGAGCATAGCGACAGGAATCTGTATGCAGAAGTAATTCAAGTTGTGGTTTCCCGTCAATTATGCTGGGTGCGCCCATTGCTACTAGTCACTCATACCCCAGAAATGCCCGTAATTACTGACCTCCGAGATGGTTCTGACCTGTTGTGGCCCGGTGAGTTGTTTAGACCAGCCCTAGATACAGAAGTTATTACTTTTTTAAGTCAACTTTTGGCGAAAGAACCAAAATCTGAACTAGACAAACTAGCTAAACAGCAACTCCATCAGTTTATCCACCAACTCTGGCAAGCTTATCAGCAGGGAGTGGGAAGTGCTGAGTGCTGAGTGCTGAGTGCTGAGTAGTGAGTGGTGAGAAAATTGTCCCTAGTCCTCAGAAGTTATTCAATTTTGAATTTTGAATTAATTTGCCCACAGTCCCTAAGCATAGCGAATCCCAGCATCCTGCATTCGTTGAATTGCTGCTTGCAATCTTTCATCAGGGATAGTCAGAGCAATTCTGATATAACCTTCCCCTGATGCACCGTAGCCATTACCTGGGGGAACTAGGATGGCGCATTTATCCAGCAGGAGGTTAGCAAATTCGGTTGAGGAATATCCTGGAGGGACGGAAACCCAGACATAAAGTGTAGCTTTTGGTGGCGCAATGGGCCAGCCTAGAGATTGCAGTCCTTTCACAACTATGTCGCGGCGGTTTTGGTACACTGACATCAAGCTTTGTAGTTCAGCTTGGTCTGTTTTGTAAGCTGCGATCGCAGCTTGTTGAATGGCTTTAAAAACTCCTGAATCTACGTTGGTTTTAACTTGGCTCAAAGCCTGAATCCCATCGGCATGACCAACTACAAACCCAATCCGCCAGCCTGTCATATTATAAGACTTAGACAAACTGTGAAATTCAATCGCTACATCCTTAGCCCCTGGAACTTGTAACACGCTCGGCGGTTGGTAGCCATCATAAGCCATTTCTGAATAGGCATGATCATGACACAGTAAAATATCGTACTGCCGACAAAACGCCACTAATTCCTCAAAAAACTCTAGCGTCGCTAAAGCCCCAGTCGGATTATTGGGGTAATTAATCCACAACAGTTTTGCTTTCCGGGCTACTTCTTCAGGAATTATCTTGAGATCAGGTAAAAATTTATTATCTGCCTTCAGAGGCATTGTAAAAGGCTCGCCTCCAGCAAAAATTGTGGCAGTTCGATAAACGGGATAACCAGGGTCTGGTATCAATACATAGTCTCCCGCTTCCACAAAGGCTAAAAAAGTATTATGTATTGCTTCCTTTGAACCGATGGAAGATATTACCTCTGTATTCGGGTTTAATCCCTTTACCCCAAATCGCCGTTCCATCCACTCAACGGCTGCCTCCCGAAATGCTTGCGTACCCTGATAAGGTGGATAGTTATGATTACTCGCGTCATCAATTGCTGCGTGCATAGCCTGGAGAATATGAGCAGGAGTTGGTTTATCAGGATCACCCACTGCCATATTAATAATGTCAACTCCCTGGGCGACAAGTTCTTCCCGTTTACGGTTAATCTCAGCAAATAGATAAGGAGGAATTTTTTCTAAACGTTTAGCAGGCTGCATGGCGACTTGTTACTAATGCAAAAGTTGAGGCTCATTAGCACAGTTTACGCCACACTAGGTAATTAAATAGTAAACATCACTCAAAAGCACTAGCAGTCTTTACTAGATTATTGTCACAATTAAATTTTTCTAGAGAAAAATATTAAATTGACTAATTTATTAAAATCCGAGACTGGAAACTAGCTGAATCCGTCCAGCATCCATCTCTGCCATCAATAATTCTAGGGCTTCGTAATCGACATCAGAGATGTAGCCCTGTTCAGTCAGTTCTGAGTTGATTTCATTTTCGATCTCTGGAGTTAGCTTTTTAATATCAAGAGCTTTTTCAACTAACTGACGAATTATGTATTTAGTTCTCATAGGTCATGAACCCACTGTACGGTGATACTAAATTATCCAAGATGAAGTTAAGTATAAAATGTGATCCAAATACTACTATTATAGTGATTTATATCACCATTAAACTAAGTAGATAGTTCCTAATTAAACTTAACAATTTCCATAAATAGAATGAGCTGTCACTGCATCTCAGGTATTGCGTTAAACTTACTCAATCTGCTATATCTCATAGTTTTCTCAGACTTTTCAGCATAATTGTGGATGACGGTTTGGCCTTTTTCTGCTTTGCGGTTATCTATGTTGATTTTTTTTTGAACTCACAAGAAAAAAAGTATACATGAATACATTTCACCTCGAAATTATGACAATCTTTAAATAGACCTGGAAAAAAAATAAAGATTTAGCAAAGACATTTAAGACATCTGGTCGATGTTCCAGCGAACAGTTTATGTTCAAATAAATTTAAGCTTTATGGTTTAATAACTCTACTTAGGATGTCCATATGGAAGCAGTACTAAAGAGTCCGAGAATTGCAGTTATTCGTCCTCAGGGCTACCTGAACGCGACCAATGCCTTAGAATTTGAACGCGACTTATCCACAACTTTGGCTCAAGATGATGTTTCTAGCTTGTTAGTAGACTTAGCGGCAGTAGAATCTTTTGATAGCTCTGGACTAATGTCCTTAGTGTCTGCACTCAAATTAGCCCAGAGTCTAAACAAGGGTTTCCAGCTTGATTCTGTATCCCCAGCCATCAGGATGATTTTGGAACTGACCCAACTTGATGAAGTTTTTGACCTATCTGAAGGATAATTGTTAGCAAATGCACCAAATGAACTTAAATTGGCGCAATGCTTTTGAGCAAATTTAATGTAAAAGAGTTGTAACTTGCCACCAGAAAACCTACTCAAAGAGCTAATCAATGCTAATGTTGGAGGAAAGTAGCTGTAATGAAAGTAGCTCAAAGTTGGCATAGTGGCTATTGCATTTGAACAATTAATCACATCGGATATCTTAAAACCAGCCCGTTACTTAGGTAACGAACGGCTGGCAATACACAAACCTTGGGATAAGGCGGTCATACGGTGGGTATTAACCTACCCAGAAGTATACGAAGTTGGCTCATCTAATTTAGGGCATATCATTCTTTATAATATCTTGAATGCCCAACCTCGGCAGTTATGCGATCGCGCTTACCTACCAGGTAAAGACTTAGCAGATAAACTCAGAACAACAAACACTCCCTTGTTTGCTGTTGAATCGAAGCGAGAACTAAAAGAATTTGATATTTTAGGTTTTAGTCTCAGTTATGAACTAGGAGCAACCAACATTCTAGAGATGTTGGACTTGGCGGGAATTCCCCTCACATGGCAAGAAAGATTACAGGGGAATTATCCTCTGATATTCGCCGGGGGACAGACAGCAACATCAAATCCTGAACCCTACGCCGACTTTTTTGACTTTTTCGCCTTGGGAGATGGGGAAGAACTTTTACCAGAAGTCGGCTTGGTATTGGAAGAAGGCAAACAAGCTGGATTAAGTCGGGAAAATCTGCTACTAGACTTAGCACAAATCCCAGGCGTGTATGTACCTCAGTTTTATGCTCCAGCAAAAGATGGTTCGGTAAAACCTCTACGCCCAGATGTTCCTCAACGGATTTTGCGGCGAGTCGCTACCCCCATTCCCGCCTATTCCATTGGACTAGTTCCCTACGTAGAAACAGTACACGATCGCTTGACCATTGAAATTCGACGCGGTTGCACCCGTGGCTGTCGGTTTTGTCAACCAGGGATGCTTACCAGGCCAGCTAGGGATGTAGAACCAGAGCAAGTAGTCGAAGCCATTGAAAAGGGCATGAGAGCGACTGGTTATAATGAATTTTCGCTCTTATCTTTGAGTTGTTCTGATTATTTGTCCCTACCAGCTGTAGGGATGGAAATTAAAAATCGGTTAAGAAATGAAAATATTTCCCTGACACTTCCCAGCCAACGCGTAGATAGATTTGATGAAAACATCGCTAATATCCTCGGTGGTACACGCCAAGGTGGGCTAACCTTTGCCCCCGAAGCCGGAACGCAAAGGATGCGGGATATCGTTAATAAGGGTTTAACTAACGAAGAATTATTACGAGGTGTCAAAACTGCCTGGGAACAAGGCTGGGATAAAATCAAGTTGTATTTCATGATCGGCTTACCGGGTGAGACAGATACCGACGTTTTAGGCATAGAGGAAACAGTTAGCTGGTTGCAGAGGGAATGTCGGGGTAAAGGTAGAAGACCACTCAACTTCAACCTGACAATTTCCAATTTCACACCCAAACCCCATACACCATTTCAGTGGCACTCAGTTTCCACTAGTGAATTTCGGCGCAAACAAGACCTGCTGCGGCAAGCATTTCGCCGCAGCCGGGGAGTAAAAGTCAATTTTACCGATGTCCGTATTTCGGCAATGGAAGACTTTATTGGCCGAGGCGATCGCAGTTTGGGTAGAGTAGTCCGCCGAGCCTGGGAATTAGGTGCAGGCATGGATTCTTGGTATGACAACCTCAGTAAAGCTTTTACCGCTTGGGAAGATGCCATCAGAGAAGCTGATTTAGATTGGAAATACCGCCTAGTCGAAAACGGTGAATGGAATTTGTTTGCTGCACAGGAGGAGAGCAGGGGAGCAGGGGAAGCAGGGGAGCAGGGAGAATTATTTATTTTTTCCCATTCAGCACTCAGCACTCAGCACGGGCTAAACGCCCCGCTACCGCTAACAGCACTCAGCACTCAGCACCGGCTAAACGCCGCGCTACCGCTAACAGCACTCTCTACTACCCTCCCCTGGGATCATATAGATACCGGCATTGACAAAAAATGGCTGATAGAGGACTTACAACGCGCTCTAGAGGCGGCAGTTGTTCCAGACTGTTCTTTTGAAGGCTGTTCTCACTGTGGGGTATGTGGCACAGATTTTGGTCATAATATTGTCATTGAGCCACCTATTATCCCCGAATTTGCTGGTGATTTTGTCCCTAACATCACTAAAACTCAAAGATTACGCGTTTGGTTTGGTAAACAAGGAGATATGGCGTTGCTCAGTCACTTAGATGTGATGCGCTTGTTTGACCGTGTGGTGCGACGGGCAAGTTTACCAGTGGCTTATACCAACGGCTTTCATCCTAGCCCCAAGATTGCTGTAGCCAGTGCCTTAGCTTTAGGAGCTACTAGTAGTGGTGAGATTGTGGATTTTGAGTTAACTGAATCTGTAGAGGTGGACGTATTTCATCAAAAACTGGCTCAAGAACTGCCCCCAGATATCCCCGTTTATCGTGTGGAACAGGTAGACTTAAAAGCTCCAGCAGCTAATAAATTGTTGGAACAGGTAGAGTATCTAATTACCATAGCCGCCTCCAGCGAAGTCACACCTGCACAATGGCAAGGATGGACAGAAGCAATTAAAATTCGAGACGAAATTTTATGGGAGCAAACCACCAAATCAGGCAAGACTCAGATCATAAATCTGCGCTCACGATTGTTTGAGTTGGAATTAATATCAGCCAAAAACAACGAAACCGAATCAACAGCTGTTCTGCGTTATGTGGGTAGCTGTCGCCAAGATGGGTTGTTGTTGCGTCCCGAACAAATTCTGTCTATGCTAGAGATAGTGGCTGGTGAATTTGAGAACACAGAGAACGTAGGCATACTGAAAACAGACTGCACAAAATTTCATCTCTGGCAGATCCACCGCAATCAGCTAATTTTAGCAGTATAATCTCTACAGGGCATCTGGCTAGTAGTTGCCCTGAACAGCACATCATAGGAATTGATTTTTAGCAAGGTTGCGTTAGAATGGAATGAAGAGAACTTTTCTGGCGCTGCATTGAACGAACTAGTTCACTACTACCCTGGTAATCAGGGAGCAAGAGCAAGATATTAGAGTGAAGCTTTTGGGGTTTTATCCCCGACAAACTAAGGCGGATTAAAGAACACTCTCTCTGTAGCTACCTTGTGAACTAGTAATTAACAGCAGGCTAAGTCAGTTTCTCTACCTATGCTTTTTAAAACAACTGCTGAATACCTAATCTCTAGAGGGTGAGGGTATCGCATAAAAAATCAACCACAGATGGTTGATTTATTTGCTTAAACAGTATGCAGCCGTTCTGGAATAATCAGGCGTGTGAACGCAATTCCTTAGTCAATAGCTCTTTAATTTTGAAGCTCGGCTTCACAATTTTTATTACTAACAGCGTCTTTGGAGGCTGGCAGGGGCGAGAGGCATAACAAACCTCCAAGTCCGTTGGCGCTGCCGATTTTTGAGGAAATTGAATGCCAAAACAAATTATTATCGCAGAGCAGCATCAGATTGCTGCCGTTTTTTCGGAAGATCAAATACAAGAGCTGGTTGTAGCCACAGGGCATCATCAAATCGGTGATATCTACTTAGGCGTAGTAGAAAACGTATTACCTGGAATTGACGCGGCTTTTGTCAATATCGGCGATCCAGAACGTAACGGTTTTATTCATGTAACTGATTTAGGTCCACTGAAGCTAAAGCGCACAGCAGCTGCAATTACAGAACTATTAGCACCACAGCAAAAAGTTTTGGTGCAGGTGATGAAAGAGCCAACGGGTACAAAGGGGCCAAGGCTCACAGGTAATATCACTTTACCTGGCCGGTATGTCGTATTGATGCCCTATGGTAGAGGCGTAAATCTATCACGGCGGATTAAAAGTGAAACTGAGCGTAACCGCTTACGTGCGCTAGCAATTTTAATTAAACCCGCAGGTATGGGTTTGTTGGTACGTACAGAAGCAGAAGGAAAACCAGAAGAAGCAATTATCGAAGATTTGGAAGTGCTGCAAAAGCAGTGGGAAGCCATTCAGCAAGAAGCTCAATCTACCCGTGCGCCAGCACTTCTAAATAGAGACGATGATTTTATCCAGCGTGTATTGCGGGATATGTACGGTGGGGATGTCAACCGGATCGTAGTAGATTCCAGCACTGGGTTAAAGCGAGTCAAGCAGTATTTGCAGAACTGGAGTGGAGGTCAAACACCGCAGGGATTATTGATTGACCACCATCGCGATCGCTCACCAATTTTAGAGTATTTCCGCATTAATGCCGCTATCCGTGAAGCCCTCAAACCAAGAGTAGACCTACCTTCTGGTGGCTATATAATTATTGAGCCAACAGAAGCATTAACTGTAATAGATGTTAACTCTGGTTCTTTCACGCGATCGGCAACAGCCAGAGAAACCGTTCTGTGGACAAACTGCGAAGCAGCCACAGAAATTGCCCGCCAACTACGTTTAAGGAATATTGCTGGGGTAATCGTTGTTGACTTCATTGATATGGAATCACGGCGCGACCAATTGCAAGTTTTAGAACACTTTAACAAAGCCCTCAGAGCAGACAAAGCTCGTCCCCAGATTGCTCAACTCACCGAGCTAGGTTTAGTAGAACTGACCCGGAAACGTCAAGGTCAAAATATTTACGAATTGTTTGGTGAAACTTGCTCCGCTTGTGGTGGTTTAGGGCATACGGTCAGGCTACCTGGAGAAAATGAAAGCCGCTTACCTATCCCAGTAGAATTACCTGATCGGTTTGTATCTCTCCCTCAAAGAGAAACTCAAAGAGAACCTCAAAGAGAACCTCGTTTACCCGTCACTCGTGTGACAGATATGCGGGAAACCTACGACGGATTTGGTGACGGATTCGAGGGAGATTCTGACTCTGGAGCTTTAAATTTAATTAATCATCCCAGCTATCAAGAACTCAACGATCAGAACAAGCGTCGTACCCGCACCCGTCGTAGCCGGATTGGTATCAATGGAGCAAATGGCAAAGATGAAAGCCGAATTACTCACAATCCCATAGGCTATATTAATGAATCAGACTTAGACCTTGATAACGACGTAGAACTGGTTACAACACCAGAAATTCCCTCACCGAATTTAGGTAAATCTGGTTGGGTAGAAAGGGCAGAGCGCACCAAAATCACAAAAGCAGAACCAATTAAACCCGTGGTAGAACCACCGGAAATTCGGACTGTGGAAATGACTCAACCAGAACAAGATATGTTCGCTTTGATGGGGATTTCTCCTCTGATTAAATTAGAACAGGAAGTAAAAAGTCCCAAATCTGTAATTATTAATATTGTTCAGCCAGGGCAAGTATCGACAGCACCACCTGAAGAAACTTCTAGATCAAGTGTTGTTGAAACAATAACTACAGAATTTAGCCCACCAAAACTGAAATTAGAACCCAAATCATTATCGGTGACAGTAACTGAGCCAACAGTAACGGCAGTTAGCATGGAAGATAAAGCTAGCATGGAAGATAGAGCTAGCATGGAAGATAGAGCTAGCATGGATGAGAGTGAAGCAACTACTACTCCCAACCGTCGCCGTCGCCGTCGTTCTTCCGCGCTTGATTCCGACAGTGAAGAGAGTTAACGTGTCTGTATGTTAGAGACGGAGCAAAGTGCTAATGTACTGCGATCACCTCCGGTGGGCGGAACGCCATCGCTTATGGTGGGGTGTAGCCCATCTCTAGGAAAGGCTACGCCAACGCCTCCGCCTTTAAAGGAAACTAATTGGCTAGAGTTTTCTTCGACGGTTGCAAATATTCCGGGGTTGATAGCAGGAGTAGATGAAGTTGGGCGGGGCTGTTTGTTCGGCCCTGTCGTGGCAGCAGCCGTTATATTACCAGCCTCTGCTTTGCCAGAACTGACAGCAGCTGAAATTAAAGATAGTAAAAAACTATCTAGTGTTCGCAGAGTTAAGCTGGCGCAACAAATTTATAGCCTAGCAACAGACTGGAAAATTGGTTATGCTTCCACGGCTGAAATTGACCAAATGAATATTTTGCAAGCAACTCTATTAGCTATGAGGCGGGCTGTACACAAGCTAAAAGTACAGCCTGAGCTTTGCTTGATAGATGGTAATCAGTTGGTTAAGGACTTACCTGTGCCACAACAAACCATCATCAAGGGAGATGAGCGATCGCTCGCCATTGCTGCTGCTAGTATTGTGGCTAAAGTTTGGCGTGACGATTTGATCATGCGTTTAGCAACCAAATATCCCATGTATGACTTAGCGAATAACAAGGGTTATGGTAGTAAAAAACATTTGTTAGCACTGCAAAAATACGGTTCTTCCCCCCTACACCGCAAGTCTTTTCGTCCTTGCCAGATTAGCGGTATAGAGGTTTAGGGGGATGGGGGTTAAAAACCTTAAACCCCCATCCCCACTCTCCAAAATTCGGACACAAATCCAAACTCAGACACCTCTGTCGCATCTGGCTTACTCTAAATTCAGGAATGGCAAATTAGCACCGTCATTATTTAAACTTTGATTGTGAGTTTGTGAAATTACCCATTGGCGATAATCTGCTAACAGTTGATGGGTTAATCGCTGCTTAACTGTTAACAAGACACTCTTGAGTAAACCATTCCCTGTTGTTTCTAAAATTGGTTTGGGCGTGAAGGAAAAAGGCGGTGGTAAATCCACCTGTACTTCTAAATCTGCTTGACCTCTTAGACGAGTGTCACCATTGTGTTGGTATGGAGACAAGTACCCGCGTAAATTTAGAGAGAAACGCTGATTAATATACTCGAAACCCAGAATTTCACAGCCTAGCGATCGCAGATAAATTGTCCCATTTGACTCTGCCCAGACTCTCATGTCTACAGTAGGTTGAATACTCAGGGACATAAAAGTTAAAGGACGCATTTTGAGGCGGAAGACTTCCTCCGAAAGTTGCTGAATGCGCCTTTGATCAACCAAAGCATTAACTAGACGTTGCGGCTGACGCAAGTAGTGCTGAATAGGAATAGGCTGCTGCGGTACAGCAATTTCTACCGATTGGGAGGCATTGAACTTGGTAGCCATGAGTTACGGGAAGTAATGGTTTGATACTTCTATTATTGATTAATTTATTATGTTTATTTTTTTTAATTTAGATTACATTTGACTAGCAATTTCCATAAGTTGGTCAAGCACCTACGCCGTGGTACAGGTACAAATTGTATAATTACGCTACCTAAAAGACTGATACTTAGTCCAATAAATCAAATTAAAGCACTATCCTTGATCAATAAAGAAAGGTTACTCACGATATAGTCTATAAATTGAATAGATAACGAATAAAAAGATGGCTATATCGATCGCACATTTAGGGCCTCCTGGAACATACGCAGAACAAGCCACTATTTTTTATGTTGAATTGCTAACACAAAATTCAGATATTGAAACTATCTTATGTCCCTATCCTAGTATTGCTCAGTCGTTAAAAGCCGTTGCTCAAGGACAAACCCAGTTGGCTGTTGTCCCGGTAGAAAATTCTATTGAGGGTAGCGTCACGATGACAATGGATACATTATGGCAGCTAGACAGTTTACAAATTCAATCAGCTTTAGTCATGCCTATTGCCCATGCGTTGATTTCCTGCGCCACTAGTTTAGATGAAATTCAAACTGTTTATTCTCATCCCCAAGCATTAGCACAGTGTCAAAATTGGTTGGGGGAATTTCTTCGCAATGTCAAGTTGATTCCCAGCAATTCCACAACTGAAGCATTACAAGCTTTAGAGCAGGATATCACAGCCGCAGCAATCGCCTCTAATAGAGCGGCTCAAATTTATAACTTGCCGATATTAGCTAATCAAATTAACGATTATCCAGAAAACTGTACACGCTTTTGGGTAATCAGTCAGGCAGAAACAGGGATTACACAGCAGCTACCTTTACAAACTCCCAGTCATACTTCTTTAGCTTTTAGTGTACCTGCTAATGTCCCCGGAGCATTAGTTAAAGCACTACACGTATTTGCTCAAATAGGAATTAACCTGAGTCGGATCGAATCTCGTCCGACGAAGCGATCGCTAGGAGAGTATTTATTTTTTATTGATTTAGAAGCTGCTGTCAACACTCCACAGATGCAATCTGCTTTAGCAGAACTAACTACCCACACAGAAGTTCTCAAAATCTTTGGTAGTTACAATGTTCTGCCAGTTATTAGCCAGGAGTTATGACTAATGCAAAAGTAAAAAGAAAGAATACTGCTTTTGTATAGTTTTTTCCTATTCCCTCTTTTCACAGACTAGCTTGATTCCTGCCAATCTGTGTTCATAGCTGATGGCTTATAATTTTGGATTAAAGGTATCTTTTAGCACAGAACGAGCTGCCAAGTGATTACGAGTAGTAGTCAAAATTTCTGCTTCTCGTTCTAAGCGAGCCGCAGTATCTTGCATTTCTAGTAATGACTGTTGCTCCGCCGCCACACCGTAAAGATTACTAGCCACCCAATAAGATAGCTCAGTAGGCAAATCAGGCAACTCTTCAGGGAGTTCGATATTTTGTTCTGTTAACTTAGCTGAAAGTCGAACTACATCACGCAGCAGTTGTTCAACTTCCGTTGCCAAAGGACGTAAATCTTTACTTGGTGGCTGGTCTTCTAGCCATTCCACTAAGCCAACCCGATAAGGTTTTTCTCGAACGTATTCTAAAACGCGAAACCTCTGCTGTCCCAGGGTCAGCATTTTCATGCGATCATCTGGTAAACGCTGGTAGTGAATAATTTCTGCACAGCAACCAACATTACTTATTTGGCCTGTAACTGGGTCAACCATTACTACACCGAACCTGCGATCGCTTGACAAAATAGTATTCATCATGATCCGGTAGCGAAACTCAAAGATGTGTAGGGGTAATGGTCGAGTGGGAAACAGAACCACTTCGGGTAACGGGAACAGAGGTAGTTCACGAACTGCAATTCTAGAAGAAGATGTCATTGTTACCTGAGTATAAATTTAATTTTAAAAATTTATTATTCTTTGATTTACCCATAATTTGTTTACATTCTATCATCTGTTTCATGGCTAAGAAAAAGCCCTGAAATAAATTTCTTCAGGGCTAGGTCTATATTCATACTGTAGTCAATGGTCAATAGTCATTAGTTAATATACTTTTGACTTTGGATTATTAACTATAGACTTTTGAGTGCAAGTTACTACGCAGTGCTACCAAGAATAGGAAACCTTTTCATTGCGTCCTCTTCCCAAAAGAACTGACTTCTGTGGATTTTTTGACTATTGACTAATAACTAATTACAGTTTTACTTCAATGTCTACGCCTGATGGTAAGTCCAGTTTCATCAGCGCATCAATGGTTTTAGATGAAGGTTGGTAGATATCGATAATTCGGCGATGGGTGCGAGTTTCAAAGTGTTCGCGCGAATCTTTATCTACGTGAGGCGATCGCAATACGCAGTAGATTTTACGTTTTGTTGGTAAAGGGATAGGGCCTATAGCTGTAGCGTTAGTCCGGTTAGCTGTGTCTACAATCTTCTCGCAAGATGTATCCAATAATCGACGGTCAAAAGCTTTTAAACGAATTCTGATCTTTTGCTGCTGTAGAGTTGCCATCTTTAATTTTCCAGGTTCTGATTAATTAGGGGAGTAGTACCGCTACGCGGAAGTCAAAAATCAAAAGTCGAAAGTCCTGTATTTTTAAGGCTTTGAACAATTGAGAATGGTATGTTTATTTCTGTCGTGCTGTACTAGTGAGTAGGAAGTGGGAGTCCCTCAAGTCACTTCAGATAAAAGAGCAGAGAAGATTTTACCATCTCTGCTCTTAGTTATTAGGGTAAAGGGGTGCTATTTAACAATTTTGGAAACAACACCAGCACCAATGGTGCGACCACCTTCACGAATTGCGAAGCGCATACCTTGCTCAATTGCAATTGGGTTGATTAATTCTACTGTCATTTTGATGCGATCGCCTGGCATGACCATTTCCGCTTCGCTACCGTCGTCGGAGGTGAAGGCGGTGATTGTGCCGGTTACATCAGTTGTCCGCACATAGAACTGGGGACGGTAGCCAGAGAAGAAGGGTGTTTTCCGACCACCTTCTTTTTCGGTGAGTACGTATACTTCACCTTCAAATTGGGTATGAGGAGTAATAGAACCGGGTTTAGCAATTACCATCCCCCGTTCAATATCAGCCTTTTGGATACCACGTAGTAGTACACCAGCGTTATCGCCAGCCATACCTTCATCGAGGCTCTTCTTGAACATCTCGATCCCAGTGACGGTGGTGTTACGGGTGTCTCTAATACCCACAAGTTCAACGTTATCGCCAACCTTAACCTTACCGCGTTCAATCCGACCAGTAGCCACAGTACCACGACCTGTGATGGAGAATACGTCTTCTACCGCCATCAAGAAGGGCTTGTCTATATCACGCTCAGGGGTGGGGATGTAGGAATCTACTGCATCCATTAATTCATAGATTTTATCTACCCACTTGTCTTCACCCCGTTTAGTTTTGGGGTTAGCGACCATTTTTTCCAATGCTTGGAGTCCAGAACCTTTAATGACTGGAATATCATCTCCGGGGAAATCATAGCTAGTCAGCAGTTCCCGGACTTCCAATTCCACCAACTCTAGTAGCTCTTCGTCGTCTACCATGTCTTCTTTATTCAAAAAGACAACTAGGCTAGGAACACCTACCTGCTTGGCTAACAGGATGTGTTCACGAGTTTGGGGCATGGGGCCATCAGCCGCAGAAACCACCAGAATACCGCCATCCATCTGTGCTGCACCAGTGATCATGTTCTTCACATAGTCAGCGTGGCCGGGACAGTCTACGTGAGCATAGTGGCGACCTTCAGTTTCATACTCAACGTGGGCTGTATTGATTGTGATCCCCCGCGCCTTTTCTTCTGGAGCGTTGTCAATTTGGTCGTAGCCCTTACCTTCAGCTTGACCAAGAGCAGATAGGGTCATGGTAATAGCTGCTGTTAACGTTGTTTTACCGTGGTCAACGTGTCCAACAGTACCGATATTGACGTGGGGTTTTTTCCTTTCAAACTTTGCGCGTGCCATGAATGCTCGTTTCCTTTTTTAATTAAGCGTTCCCTTTGCTTTTTGCGATGATAGTTTCAGCCACGCTGCGAGGCACTTCCTCATAGTGGCTAAACTCCATAGAGAAGATACCCCGCCCTTGAGTTTTCGACCGGATATCTGTAGCGTAGCCAAACATACTCGCCAGTGGAACTTTTGATGCCACTTTAGCGAGTCCCTGTTCAGTGCTTTGGCTTTCAATCTGCCCCCGGCGGGAGATGAGGTCGCCAATGACGTTCCCGATATAATCTTCAGGAACTTCCACCTCGACTTTCATCATAGGTTCTAACAGAACTGGTGAAGCTTTAAGCACAGCTTCTTTCAGTGCCATTGAACCGGCAATTTTGAAAGCCATTTCCGAAGAGTCCACATCGTGGTAAGAGCCATGAACTAGCGTTGCTTTCACGTCAATTAGTGGATATCCAGCTAAAATACCAGATTCACAGCTTTCTTTCATACCTTGCTCGGCGGGGCCTATGTACTCTTTAGGTACTACACCACCGACAATTTTAGAGACGAATTCAAAGCCAGTACCGGGTTCTCCTGGTTCCAAATTGATCACAACGTGACCGTATTGACCTTTACCACCACTTTGGCGGATGAACTTACCTTCCACGTTGGTGACAGTTTTCCGAATCGTTTCTCGGTAAGCTACTTGTGGCGCACCGACGTTCGCTTCCACTTTGAATTCACGTAACATCCGGTCTACGAGGATTTCTAGGTGGAGTTCTCCCATCCCTGCAATTACCGTTTGGTTAGTTTCTGGGTCAACGTTGACGCGGAAGGTTGGGTCTTCTTCGGAGAGAGATTGCAGAGCCTTGGATAATTTATCCATGTCGTTCTTGGTTTTGGGTTCAACCGCTACCGAGATCACTGGCTCTGGAATAAAGAGGGATTCTAGAATTACTGGTGAACCTTCATCAGTAATTGTATCTCCTGTCAAGGTGTCTTTTAAGCCAAGCGCAGCCCCCAAGTCACCCGCTCTTAGTTCATCTACATCTTGTCGGTCATCTGCCTTCATCAGAACTAAACGGGAAATCCGTTCTTTTTTGTTCTTAGTAGCATTTAAGACGTAGCTACCTTTTTTCAGAACGCCGGAATAAACACGAACAAAGGTGAGGCGACCGTAGGGGTCAGCCATAATCTTGAATGCCAGAGCAGCTAGGGGTTCGTCATCATTGGCATGACGCTCTACAGTGTCGCCATTGAGGAGTGTTCCTTGAATGGGGGGTACTTCTGTTGGTGCAGGTAGGTAATCTACCACTGCATCTAACATTAGCTGCACGCCTTTGTTTTTAAAGGCAGAACCGCAAAGTACAGGTACGATTGTGCCAGCGATTGTACCTTTCCGCAGGGCAGACCTGATTTCCTCTTCTGTCAGTGCTTCACCATCGAAGTACTTAGTCATCAGAGCGTCATCGGTTTCTGATACTGCTTCCACCAGCTTGGTGTAATACTCTTCGACTTGCTCTTTTAAATCGGCTGGGATATCTGTTTCTTCGATATCTGTACCTTGGTCATTGTTGTAAATGTATGCACGCTTACTCACCAAGTCTACAATGCCCTTGAAGTCGTTTTCGCTACCAATTGGTAGTTGAATGGCAATGGCATTTGCCCGCAGGCGATCGCGCATTTGCTCGTGAACTCTATAGAAGTTCGCTCCTGTACGATCCATCTTGTTGATGAAGGCGATCCGAGGCACTTTGTAACGGTCTGCTTGCCGCCATACTGTCTCTGATTGGGGTTGTACACCACCCACTGAACAAAATACCGCAATTACACCATCCAAAACCCGCATTGAACGTTCAACTTCAATTGTGAAGTCTACGTGACCCGGCGTATCGATAATGTTAATTTGATAATCTTTCCAACTGGTACTAATCGCCGCAGCAGTGATGGTAATTCCCCTCTCCCGCTCTTGATCCATCCAGTCGGTTACAGCAGTTCCTTCGTGAACCTCACCAATTTTATGAATTATTCCAGAGTAAAATAATATCCTCTCTGTCGTCGTGGTTTTGCCCGCATCTATATGCGCCGCAATACCAATATTGCGTACTTTCTCTAGCGGGTTGGTACGTGCCACAGTAGCCTCCTATAGTTTTTGCCTCATGATATCTTGTATATTACTCTTTGTTAAGATTCTATACTTTTAGAGAAAACCGTCTTTTTTTGTAAGGACGCGATATACCGCTTATGAAGGCACGATATACCGCCATTTTACTTAGTAACGATAGTGGGCAAAAGCTTTGTTTGCTTCCGCCATCCGGTGTGTTTCTTCCCGTTTGCGAATAGCATTCCCGCTTTCATTGGCTGCATCTAGTAATTCATTCGCCAATCGGCCAGCCATTGTCCGTCCGGGTCTAGATCGAGAAAATTGTACCAACCAACGCAATGCGAGGGTAGTACCTCTTTCTGTACGTACTTCCATTGGTACTTGATAAGTTGCTCCACCTACTCGGCGAGCTTTAACTTCTACTAGAGGTGTTGCATTCCGCACTGCTCTTTCAAATACTTCCAGTGCATTAGTGCCTGTGCGTTCCTCTACAGTTTTTAAGGCATCATACACGATGCGGGCAGCAAGTGATTTTTTACCATGACGCATTATCCGTCGGATGATCATACTTACAAGCCGACTGTTGTATACAGAGTCAGGCGGAACTGGCCGCCTTTGAATAACACCACGACGAGACATACTTTACCCTTAATTCGGATTTGGCAACGAAATTATATGCTATCAGACAGGGGCTTTCCTGCGCTTTGGTAGCTACAGATGCGATTCCGCAAAAATTGCTTTACGGTTGCAATCACCCTAATTTTATAGACTTGTATCCTGAAAAACTGGAATAACAAAGCGGCAACGTCTTTTTACTCTGGTTTTCCCAGGAAAACGCTGTTGTCGCTTACAGCGTTTTGAATTTTTAACTACACTTGCTCGCTGAGTGTAGATTTGGGGAGTAAGCCGGAGTAATTTCTGGAAACAGATACTTAATAAATAATTATTTCTGTTTCAGAACAAGGGAATAATCAGTTGTTATGCAATCTGGACGCTTTTGAGTCAAGGGACTAATCGCAATAGATTACGATTAATCACTTGTTTTATTTTTTCCCTTCTTTTGGTCGCTTAGTTCCATACTTGGAACGACCTTGTTTGCGGTCTTTAACTCCGGCTGTATCCAAAGTGCCGCGAATGATGTGGTATCTGACACCAGGTAAATCCTTAACCCGACCACCACGAATCATTACAACTGAGTGTTCTTGTAAATTGTGACCAATTCCGGGAATGTAAGCTGTTACTTCAAACCCAGAGGTTAGTCTTACCCTTGCTACTTTTCGTAGAGCAGAGTTAGGTTTTTTAGGTGTGGTCGTGTATACTCTGGTACAAACACCCCGACGTTGAGGGCATTGTTTCAGAGCAGGGGACTTGGTTTTCTGACGCGCTTTTTCGCGTTCACTACGTATTAATTGCTGTATTGTTGGCATGAGTTACAGCGCGTGAAGCTGCTTGCTAGTCTAAGTTTTAACAAATCCTGATTATAGCTTTTTTTGTGTTTTTATGTCAAACTTTTCATATTATTTTTAATTTTTTTGTTAAAACAAAGATGGTGTAGTGGTGGAAAAGGAGTTGCCACAGCCACAGGTAGCAACGGATTGGGGATTATGAAAGCGAAAACCACCCCCCATTAAATCCTCGGAATAGTCTATTGCTAGACCATCAACGTAGTTACAACTTTCAGCATCTATGACCACTTGAAAACTGTCAATGTCAAAAAGGCGATCGCCTGAGTTGATTTTTTCATCAAAAGACATATCGTAAAACCAACCAGAACAGCCACCGGGTTTAATAGCTAACCTAAAATGTGTGTTTGGTTGCCGTTTTGCCTGTAAGCGACTGATTTCACTGACGGCGGCTGGGCTTAAATGAATCATGAAACTAGTTGAGGCAATTGAAAACACTATACCTAATTATTACAGATGACTGAGCTGCAATCATCAATAGTTCAAAAAGAACAACAATCTTGAGGGGAGTGCTGAGTTGTGAGTGCTGAGTGCTGAGTGCTGAGTTGTGAGTGCTGAGTGCTGAGTGCTGAGTTGTGAGTGCTGAGTTGTGAGTGCTGAGTGCTGAGTTGTCCCCACCGACAAATAGGTAGGGACTGAAGATGGGAGTTATGAATTTAAATGGTTTGCGAAATATTACTGTTAACTCAAAGTGATAACAGCAATATATGGGTATTAATTGGCAGTACGGGCATAATCATCTTGGTAGCGAATAATATCATCTTCACCTAAGTATTCACCATTTTGGACTTCAATCAGTACCAAGGGAATGACTCCAGGATTTTCTAGACGGTGAGATGTACACTGGGGTACGTATGTTGACTGATTATTACCAAGTAATATTTCTTGATCACCGCAAACTACCCTAGCAGTTCCAGAAACAACAATCCAGTGTTCACTACGATGGTGGTGCATTTGCAGGCTGAGGCGGTGTCCAGGCTTGACTTCGATCCGCTTAATTTTGTAGCCGCGCCCTTCTTCTAAAACGGTGAAAGCACCCCAAGGACGTAGTTCAGTTGCAGCAATACTCCGGTTCGCGATCGCTGTAGGCAAGGATAAAGTGTTAGTCTTAGTATTTTCTGGATGTTGAGCCATAGTTACCTCATTTGAAGACATATACAAACCGTCATTACTTTTAAATAATTGATGGAAAACTTTTGGGCAATTTTACAACCGTGAAAATCAGCAATTTAGTTTTACCTTGCTAAACATAGCAAAGCAAAACTTTTGTGGATCAATAATCTCTGCTCAAACTATATTGTCTACACCAATTCTTCATTAAGCTTGATGGCAGCTTATTCTCAGCTTTAAAGAGGAACTGAGAAATTTTGGATTTTGGATTTTAGATTTTGGATTGACGCTAATCCAAAATTTAAAATTGAATTGCCCTGTTCTCTACTTACCGAGATTGGAGAAAAATGCCAATCCCGTTGTGTACACGTGCAGCAGTATTGGGATAACGGTCGAGTAGTTGCCCGCCTAGGTAAAGACTTGTGGAACTTCCACCGTCTAAGTTGAGGGCATTTACACAGCCTAACAGTTTCATTAATTGGGCGTGTTCTGCTAAAGTCGGGCCAGCCCCACCCGCACGGTTATGTACAGCCGCAATTACTAGGTGATTATTTGCGGTTGTGCAGATCGCGCTACGACTAGCTTTTTGATTAATGAAGGCATTACTGAACTGTTCGCTTTTGGCATCAAGGACAATTTGCCCATTTTGTAACAACAATGGACCTGCTCCCATGATGTTGGTGTAACGGTTAAACTCAGGGGCAGTAGTAGCACTTGTAATCTGCACATCAGTACCAATGGGTAACTGTGATGCTAGTGCGGTAGCAGTGCCACGTAACACTAGTAAGTAGCTACCAGGAGGAATGGGAAAGTTGGTTTGACCAGCTTTATCTCCTGCCAACTGATTGGTAATTTTGTTGTTTTGGACGATAAAAGCCCTTTCGTTGTCTGTTAACGATGTGTAAGTCTGACCCCAAGCCGGAGTGTAACGAGCAATACCATTCTGTACATAGCCACTGTTGAGAAATAAAATCGGCGATCGCAAATTACTAGATGTAATTAAAGTTTCTTGTAAGGTGAGACGACCAAAGTAAAATTGTCCAGCATCATTCCAAGCGATCGCACCTCGGTTGAGAATGGGACTAGATAACCACTGACCATCCCGACGAATTGCACCTAGGGGTAATCTATTATTGCGGTTGAAATAACCAGCATTAATTGCTGCTACAGCTAGGTTTATTTGGGCTTTTTGAATTAAGGGGGCTGTACCAATTAGGGTATTAGGTGCTGCCCAAATTGGTTTGATTGCTAACCCCACACTCCGGGGATTAACTTCTAACCAAACTATGGGAAACCTGTCTTGACCTAACGTTACAAACTGCTGTCGCCAGCGTAATCCATTTGCCCAGTTAATATCTCGTGGTTTGAGGGCATCGGGGCGTAGATCAATGACTAGGCGATCGGGGTTATTGATAGTAATAATCTGAGGAGAAAGATCCAACGGCACACTGAGAGTAACAATAGTTTGATTATTGACAACCTCTACTTTTTGAATTAACGCCTCAGAATCTGGTTTTGGTGGTGATTGTTTGAGTAGATTTGGTACTGATACTGGTAAGGGAGTGTAGCGTTGAATTAAACTAGCATCTGCGATCGCATCTAAGATAATTGTCCATTCCCTGTTAACTGGTGCAGAACTATTGGGAATAGGGGCATTTGGATCATCCAGGAGAGTTTTAATTGGTAGTCCTTGCTTCACTTGCCAGGGGGTAGAACGGTCTAAGTCTAAAACAATGCGAGCTGTTTTTAGCGGGGTGACATTGGTCACGACTGCTGGATTTAGACTTTGACGAATATTTTTTACTTGCGCTTTGGGTGTGGCAATTACTAGAGTGTTTCCTTGGACTTGGATCTGCCATCCTGCGTTTTGAGAAAGATTTGTAACATCGAGATAACGATATCCTCTCAGTAGATGGGTGGCTAGAACTAATGGGTTGGTAGTTGAGGAAAACCACTCTATAGGTTGTCTAGCAGGGTTATTACTACTTAATAAGTCTACGCCTATGAGTTGTCGCAGAGCAGCATCACTAATGTATGTTTTAATTGGATTTGTTCCTGTCCGTCTTTGCAACCAAGCACCTGATAATGTACGACCATTCAGGGAAATTTGGCTACCAGCAGGTATTTGCCGATCTGTTGGAGATATGGGCGACTGTGAAGTCAATTGTGGGGATTTCTGGGCGTTGGTGATATTGGTAGCAGACAAACATAGTGCGATCGCCAATGATGGCGATACAGTCGTCTGAAATAAGCGGTAGTTCAACTTTTTGGCAATAACACAATGATTGTGCTGTCGGCAATAATTTGGCATTTTTACCATAATTTATTTAATCCCCAGACATTCTGTTCCCTGTTCTCTGTTCCCTATCTCGACGTATAAATTTAATTTTGCTCAAATACTGATAGATAGGTACTTTTGAAAATTATCACCCAATTTACAGGTTAACTAATTGTCTGGAAATCTTAAAAAATAATGATTCATCTTTTGCCGAAACATGATAGCCTGTATGTTGGCTAGTCATCTCTTATAGATTACACTTAGCAATTTTGCCGCTAAAACCACTATAACCAAAGGCTTTAACTAGCAGTGATGATAACCAAGCTATAGACAGTAGTCTTGGTAGTCAAATTTGGATTAAAATAGTAGATCCTTAAAAGGATATTTACGGCTGCTACTGTTTTAGTAAGTTTTAAACAGCAGATATATTTTTGTGTTGTGGCAAAAAATTATTCTCTGAGCAAAAACCAAAATACTTAGGAATTGTCAAATGGGTCTATAGTGTAATACGCTGATTTTGCTACTAAATCAGGATTTTTTCTGTCTGTCAAGCAGTGAAGCGTTTAATTAGAATTTTGTTCTTTGATCCAAAGATATTCTCTGTCTGAAAAGTATATTTCCAAGAGAACAAAAATTGAGAAAATACCTAGTTTCACAATAGAAGCATCATGTCAAGATAAAAATATTTTGTCTAAGACTAGGATAAACACATAAGCAATAATGTCAAAATTTTAACCTGGGTAAAATTAAAAACCGAAGTTAAAATTTTTTTCTCTAAATTTCGGTGGTTTTGATGTATCTATGCAGCACGAAATTTAGGAGTTTTGCTCACCAGCAGTGGCGAAGTTCGTGACTCAACATCTCAGGACATCTCAGGAATAGGCTATGAATGATCAACCGATGAATCTAAACCAAGAAATCACAGCAAATATGAAATCAGGGGATACCTACCAAGGGCAAAGGTGGTTAGTAGAAGAACGAGATGCCTGTGGTGTAGGTTTTATTGCTCATCGTCAAAATCAGGCCAGCCACGAAATTGTGGACAAGGCTTTAGTAGCGTTAGCCTGTTTAGAACATCGGGGTGGTTGTAGTGCAGATCAAGACTCTGGTGATGGGGCTGGGATTTTAACGGCGATTCCTTGGGAATTGTTGCAAACAGAATATTCTCAAGAAGAAATAGACTTTTCATCTCATAGCAATATGGCGGTGGGGATGATATTTTTACCCCAAGATGTAGAAGTCGCAAAAAAAGCTAAAGCCACCTTTGAAAAAATAGCCATTGAAGAAAAATTAACTGTACTGGGCTGGCGAGTAGTACCAGTACAGCCAAATTTATTGGGAGTGCAAGCAAGAGAAAATCAACCCCAGATTGAACAAGTTTTTCTGGAATCTGCACAAGGTGGTGATGAACTAGAAAGGCAACTATATATTGCTCGTAAACGCATATTTAAAGCTGCTAAAAGTATCACAGAAGAACTGTATATCTGTTCCTTATCTAGCCGCACGATGGTGTATAAGGGCATGGTGCGTTCTGCGGTTTTAGGAGAATTCTATCAAGATTTACAAAATTCAGCATATAAGAGTGCGTTTGCTGTTTATCACCGCCGCTTTAGTACCAATACAATGCCGAAGTGGCCTCTAGCGCAACCAATGAGGTTGTTGGGTCATAACGGTGAAATTAATACCTTGTTGGGTAACATCAATTGGATGATGGCACGGGAAGCTAGCCTCAATCATCCCATTTGGGGAAATCGCACAGAAGACCTCAAGCCGGTAGCTAATATTAATAGCAGTGACTCCGCTACCTTAGATAACGTCATGGAGTTATTGGTGCGTTCAGGACGATCGCCAGAAGAAGCCTTGATGATTATGGTGCCTGAAGCTTATCAAAATCAACCATCTTTAGCTAACCATCCTGAGATTGTTGATTTTTACGAATATTACAGTGGTCTGCAAGAAGCCTGGGACGGGCCAGCACTGTTAGTATTCAGCGATGGACAAAAAGTTGGCGCAACCTTAGATCGCAATGGTTTAAGACCCGCCCGTTACGTTATTACCAAAGATGACTACATTGTGGTGGCTTCGGAAGCGGGTGTAGTAGACTTCCCCGAAGCCAACATTGTGGAAAAAGGCAGACTAGGCCCTGGGCAAATGATTGCTGTGGATTTAGTCAACCACGAAGTCCTCAAAAATTGGGAAATTAAGCAGCGTGTAGCCGAAAAACATCCCTACGGCGAATGGCTGGAACAGTACCGCCAAGACCTCAAACAGATTATGGGTCAGTCTTCAGCCATCAATGGTAACGGTAATGGTCACAAAGCAACCGAAAATGGACATTTGACCACCAACACCATTGATAAACAAACCCTGCTACGTCATCAACTCGCCTTTGGTTACAACACCGAAGATGTGGAAATGGTGATTCAACCAATGGCTAGCAACGGTGCAGAACCAACCTTCTGTATGGGGGATGATATTCCTCTAGCAGTGCTGTCAGACAAACCTCACCTGCTGTATGACTATTTCAAACAGCGTTTCGCCCAAGTCACTAACCCCGCAATTGACCCATTGCGAGAAAAGCTAGTGATGTCTTTGAAGGTCGAACTGGGTGAAAGGGGTAACTTATTAGAACCCAAGCCAGAATTTGCTAGAAGACTAAAACTAGAGTCGCCAGTATTAACAGAAGCAGAATTAGAGGCAATGAAGCTGTCGGGATTTGCCACGGCTGATTTATCAACGCTGTTTGCGATCGCTAACGGCCCAACAGGATTGCAAGATGCAGTGCAGGCTTTACAAAAACAAGCGGCCGAATCAGTGCGGGCAGGGGCGAAGATTTTAATCTTAAGCGATCGCGCTGGTGATGGTATTACTTCCGAATACAGTTATATTCCTCCCTTATTAGCAGTGGGTGCAGTGCATCATCACCTGATTCGGGAAGGGTTACGGATGAAAACCTCCCTTGTTGTGGATACTGCCCAGTGTTGGAGTACCCACCACTTTGCTTGTTTAATTGGCTATGGTGCGGGTGCTGTCTGTCCTTACATGGCGTTGGATACCGTGCGCGATTGGTGGTATGAACCCAAAACCCAAAGTTTCATGGAACGGGGTAAACTCAAAGCCATTAGCTTAGAACAAGCGATCGCCAACTATCGCAAAGCTGTAGAATCGGGTCTGTTGAAAATTCTCTCGAAAATGGGAATTTCTCTCCTTGCTAGCTACCAAGCAGCACAAATCTTTGAAGCTATTGGGATTGGTGGAGATTTATTACAACTGGGATTCCAGGGTACAACCTCCCGCATTGGCGGCTTGAGTGTGAGTGAGTTAGCCCAAGAGGTGCTTACCTTCCACTGCAAAGCTTTCCCAGAACTGACAATTAAAAAGTTAGAAAATCTAGGGTTTGTCAACTACCGTCCTGGTGGTGAGTACCACATGAACAGCCCAGAACTAGCCAAAGCACTGCATAAAGCTGTAGATAGCAAGCTGTACGACCATTACGAAGTTTATAAGCAGCATCTCCAAGGTAGACCAGTCACAGCCTTACGCGACTTGCTGGACTTCCAAAGCGATCGCACTCCCATCTCTGTAGAAGAAGTTGAATCAGTTAGCGATATAGTTAAACGTTTCTGTACTGGTGGGATGTCCTTGGGTGCGTTGTCACGAGAAGCCCATGAAGTTTTGGCGATCGCCATGAACCGCCTAGGTGGTAAATCTAATTCTGGCGAAGGCGGTGAAGACCCTGTGCGTTACAAAGTCCTTAACGATGTAGACGGATCTGGTCACTCACCGACCCTTCCCCACCTGAAAGGCTTACGCAATGGTGACACCGCTTCTAGTTCCATCAAGCAAGTTGCATCGGGACGCTTTGGTGTTACACCTGGGTATTTAGCCAGTGCGAAGCAAATCGAAATTAAAATCGCCCAAGGTGCAAAACCAGGAGAAGGCGGACAGCTACCAGGGCCAAAGGTGAGTCCTTACATTGCCATGTTAAGACGCTCTAAGCCTGGTGTGACATTGATTTCACCACCACCGCACCACGATATTTACTCCATTGAAGACCTCGCACAGTTAATTTTTGACCTGCACCAAATTAACCCCAAAGCCCAGGTATCGGTGAAGCTAGTGGCAGAAATCGGTATTGGGACGATCGCAGCTGGTGTTGCGAAAGCCAACGCCGATATTATCCAAATTTCTGGACATGATGGCGGTACAGGTGCATCACCACTAAGTTCCATTAAACACGCTGGTTCACCTTGGGAATTGGGACTAAGTGAAGTACATCGCGTCTTAATGGAAAATAGCCTGCGCGATCGCGTCCTTTTACGGGTAGACGGCGGACTCAAAACTGGCTGGGATGTCTTGATGGCTGCATTGATGGGTGCAGAAGAATTTGGTTTCGGCTCAATCGCCATGATTGCTGAAGGTTGTATTATGGCGCGAATTTGCCACACCAATAACTGTCCTGTAGGTGTAGCTTCCCAAAAAGAAGAACTGCGGAAGCGGTTTACAGGTATCCCAGAACACGTAGTTAACTTCTTCTTCTTCATCGCTGAGGAAGTCAGGAGTTTATTAGCAAGATTAGGCTATCGTTCCTTGTCAGAAATCACTGGACGCGCCGATTTACTGACAACGCGGACAAGTGCAAAACTCACCAAAACCCAATCACTCAACCTCAATTGTTTGCTGCAACTACCAGATACCAAAGCCAACCGTAGCTGGTTAGTGCATGAACAAGTTCACAGCAACGGCCCAGTTGTAGATGACCAAATACTTGGTGATCCAGCCATCCAAGCCGCGATTCATAACCAATCTACAATTAGTAAGACTTTAGCTATTGTCAATACTGACAGAACAGTAGGAGCAAGATTAGCAGGTGCGATCGCTTCTCAATACGGTGATAGCGGCTTTGAAGGGCAAATTAACCTCAACTTCACTGGTAGCGTTGGACAAAGCTTTGGTGCTTTTAACCTCCCTGGCATGATTTTGACCCTAGAGGGAGAAGCCAACGACTATGTAGGTAAAGGAATGCACGGTGGTGAAATTATCATTAAACCACCAGCCGATGCGACCTATGACCCATCACAAAACGTAATTGTAGGTAACACTTGCCTTTACGGTGCTACAGGTGGAGTGTTATTTGCCAATGGTTTAGGCGGAGAACGCTTTGCTGTTCGCAACTCCAAAGGCGTAGCAGTCATTGAAGGTGCAGGGGATCACTGCTGTGAATACATGACAGGTGGCGTAATTGTCGTTCTGGGTAAAGTAGGACGGAACGTAGCAGCTGGTATGACTGGTGGATTGGCCTATTTCTTAGATGAAGATGGCTTATTCCCTGAGTTAGTCAACAAAGAAATTGTCAAAATTCAACGGGTGATGACAGCAGCCGGAGAGAAGCAGCTAAAAGATTTAATCAAAGCCCATGTAGAACGTACAGGTTCAGGCAAAGCCGAATTCATCTTGCAAAATTGGTCAGAATTCTTACCTAGATTCTGGCAATTAGTACCACCTTCTGAGGCTGATAGTTCAGAAGCCAATCCTCAAGCTGTGCCAGAAAAGCATCTGAGTTCAGTATAGTGATTAGTCATTAGTCAATAGTCAGTTAATAGTGACTATTGACTAATACAAATGCAAGTTAAAATTGCTATATGTTTTTGTAGATAGACGTGATATTTCGCGTCTTTTTAATTACGAATTAGGAATTACAAATTAGGAATTACGAATTATTTTTTATTGGCAATCCTTTTTTGATCTTTATCTTGCATTTCTAACAGTTCTGGAACAGTTACAAAGCCATAACCTTGATTGCGAAATTTGGCAATGATTTCAGGTAAAGCCTGTACAGTTTGGGAACGATCCCCACCACCATCGTGCATTAGCACAATTCCACCAGGTTTTGCCGATCTAAAAACATTATTAATTAAATTTGGGACTCTAGGCTGCGAGTAATCAATTGAGTCAGAAGACCACATAATAATGGCGTATTTACTATTTCTTGCGTAATTAGCCACCCCATTGGTCATGATTCCTCCGGGTGGTCGAAACAAATTTGTTTTTACACCAGCAACTTTATAGATCAGGTCTGTTGTATTAGCTACTTCATAAGCAGCTACCTGGGCATTCATGAAATGATACCGATGATGCCAAGTGTGATTACCAATTACATGACCTTCAGCAGCTACGCGCTTAAGTAGGTCTGGATAATTCTTGATATTTTGCCCAACAACGAAAAATGTCCCTTTGATGTTGTTTTGTTTGAGGATATCTAGCACTTGTGCTGTAGATTCAGGCCAAGGCCCATCATCAAAAGTCAAGGCAATCACTTTTTGACCCTGACTGAGTTGTGCTGACTTAATAGTTGCTCCTTGAAAGTGTGGCGACAAAGCATAAGAAAAACCCTTAACCTGTGCCTGTTGTTGCCAACTTGTCAGCATGATTTCTTTTAATCCTTCAATGCGCCTCTGAGTTCCTATTTTGGCAGCAGGCACAGGTATAGTATTGGCATTTAGGCTTTGTCTAATTTGAGCATCTGAAGTATTTGGTTTAACCAACATCATCAAACCAACACTCAAACTTACACTTAAAGCAAACAGCGCAACTAATATTCCTTGCGGCCATAGCAACTGCTTGTTGTTTTCCACTTCTTAGCTCCTCCAAGGTTCTAACCATCAATCACCACTTTGAGGTGATTTTTAACACAACACTATACCAATATGTAGATACTCAGGTAATTTTGGATAATCCTGAAACTTTGAATACAGATTTACAGAAATTTAAAAATTAAATTCTAGCTGTCTTAGCTGCCAATTTACGGAATAGCATCCGACTCTGGATACTGAATCCATATAGTTTCTTGAGAATCGTTGAGCCTGTTGAAAACCAACTAGATTAACTCATGAAGAATAAAACCTTTAGTTTTGGTAATCAATCTGCGTGTTTTAATAACTTTTTATACACTTACTCTGAAAATATAATTGCATATAAATCAATCAAGTATCATATTTTACATAAAAATTGAATATAAAATGGGATATTTCTGTTATGTATTCTCATGGAATTAGTATTGTATGCTAGAACATCTAGTAGACTCCCAAAAGTAATAAGCATTTTAATATTTAATAAGATTGCAACCTATTTAAGAAAAAATTAAATTTTTAGTTGGCTGAATGCCAAATTTGATTCCATCTCAAACAGATAGACTGCACTCCTATGAGGATAGTTTCTCATGGAAAAGACTTTTACATTAGTTAATCCATATACTTTTTTCATCCTTTTTGTAAACGTATGTTATTAAATATTTAATTTTGTCTATGACGATAGGTAACTGAGATATTCAATCAGTCGTTTGACAAATTATGTGGGAAATCTCTAATTAATGTAAGCTATTACATTATTAATATTAAAATTACATATATACTGTTACCGTATAATTACTGAAATTAGCTGGTTGAAAGTTTAAACTCTGAATAATCAGAGTTCAGAGACATAAACAAAAAAAGGCTAATTTAAATTAGTAATTTTTGCTACTTGACAAGCGATCGCTATATACAATGCGATTATGGCTTACCATCTTACATGATAGGAATTTTTGCTTATTGGTTAGACATTATAATTAATAATATGGTAATCATCTAAAAATAAATAAATTTCTCATAAAAACATTATCTAGACTGTTTTATATGCGTCCATTCCGAGAAAAAGAATGGCTCTTAAGCTTGTGCATGTTATCTATGCTGCTGTGGCTAATATGCTTGGGTAACTCACCCTTACGTGATTGGGATGAGGCAACAATAGCACAAGTTGCCCGTGAAATTTGGCGATCGCCCCTTGGTTCTATGGGTTGGCTTTATCCAACCTTGGGAGGAGAACCGTATCATAACAAACCACCCTTGATGCACTTACTGATTGCTTGGGCTTATTCTCTAGGTGGTGTGAATGAATGGACAACACGTTTACCTGGTGCAGTATTAACGGCTTTAGGCGTACCTTTGCTTTTCTCACTGGGAAGATTAATTTTTCCAGCTAAGTTACCAGCTTTATTTGCTGCCTTAGTTTACATGACAATGTTGCCTGTGGTACGTCATGGAAGGTTGGCAATGCTGGATGGTGCGCTAGTTACTTTTTTCTTACTAGTGCTGTTTTGTCTATTCAAAGCACGTAAAAACCAACGCTATGCTTTAGGTGTGGGATTTGGGTTAGGACTGATTGCACTCACTAAAGGAATGATAGTTTTACTATTGGGGGGAATTATCTGTTTATTTCTCTTAGTGAATAAACAATTAAGTTTGTGGAAAAATCCTTATTTATGGATAGGAATATTATTAGGAATAATACCTGCGATCGCTTGGTACATTGCACAGTGGCAGCATTATGGCGATAGTTTTTTACAAATCAATTTGCAATCACAAACTTTCGACAGACTCACACAAACTGTAGATGGTAATACTGGACGTCCTTGGTACTATTTAATTGAGATACTCAAATATGGTTTTCCCTGGCTATTATTTTTACCTGGAGGGTTTTATCTAGCTGGGAAACAGCGTCATACTACTTGGGGGTGTTTGGTGCTTGTAGGCACAGTAGTATATTTAGTAACTATTTCTCTAATGAAAACAAAACTCCCCTGGTATGTGATACCTGTGTATCCATTTTTAGCTTTAGCAGTTGGTGCAGAACTCAGCGAAGTTTGGGAAAATCGACATATTCAAGGCAGAATTTGGACGGTAATATTTGTTTTGTTGTCTATTGCAGGTGTAGGAGGTTGCGTTTACTTCGCCATAGCTGATCCTCAGCCTGTGTTAATAGTGATGAGTATTGTTCTAGCTATCAGTATGGGTATTGTCGCATGGTTGGTGAGTAGAGGCGATCGCAATTTTATTCCAGTTTTATTCGCTGGAATGTATCTAGTTTTAGCAATGTTGATGAGTTCACAATCTTGGATTTGGGAATTAAACGAAGCTTTCCCAGTTAAACCAGTGGCTGCATTAATTCGTGCCAATGTTTTACCACAAACAAAAATTTATACTTCTTTTGCTTATAGCCGCCCTAGTTTAGATTTTTACTGCGATTGCCAAGTTATTGCAGCATCTTCATCAACTCTGAAACAAATGTGGGCGGATAAATCTTATTTACTTTTAGACAACGCAACTTTGCAAACAATCAATTTACCTAATTCCCAAATTCTTGGTAATTCTGAAGAATTTACCTTGATTTATCCTAAAAGCTGATCGATAGTTATTGCTTAATAAATAAATAGACTTTATCTTTTTGATATGTCAGCTTAAATGAAGCACTATTTTGAATTTTTTGAACTAAACTAGGATAAAATTCCGATTTTTGTTCTAAATTAAATAAATCTAAAAGTATATATTTAAAATTTAAATTACTGTCTTGAAAAGATTCTAATGTCGAGCTATCTATAAGTTTAATTATCTGACGCTGGCTTAAATGTGGGGCGATTTTTGCTGTTGTTAAAACACCTTCGGTAGTTGTAACTAAACTCACGGCAGTATGGAGAGAGTTGAGATTTGGCAGGCTTGTAAGATAACGCGTGATAAAAAACTCATACTTAGCCAATGCCAAAAAAGCAATCATAGACCAAATAATTAAATAACGTGGTTTCAACCAATACCTTTTTTGTTCTTGTTGGTACTGCTTAATTGAGTAAACTAGCCACACAATAATAAAGGGGAAAATTGCCAATGAATAATGGTGAATTAAATCTCGCTGCGCCCAATAATCAGAAAGAATATTAAGTAGTAGCATTGGTAAAGCCGGCACAATTGTTATTGTTTTTCGCCAATGCAATCCAATGATCACTGGCAAGATAAGCAGAAAATAATAAAATATGGTTTCAGGGAAAAAGAACTTACCTAAAATTAATCCAGGGTTAGTAATAATATTCCAAAGAATTTGTGTAGGGGTATCACCAAGAGAACCAAAAAATACAACCCCACCTGCTTGACCACCTCGTAGCATGGGAACAAGATAACTAATTGTGGTTAAATACCAAATTACCCCAGTAAAGATACATCCAAGTCCATACCAACGACGGCGCGGAACTAACAATAGCCAAATGCCTAAAGCAACTATGGTTAAACTCAAAATATCTTTGCAAATTAAAACGAAAACTACGGCTAAAATTAACTGCCAAGTGCGTCCACCGATTCCTGCCCACATTGCCCATAATAATGCCGGAACTGCGATCGCTTCTGGACGGAAATCAGTAAAAAAGTTGATATTAAATAAAGCCGGATAAAGTAGGTAAGAAAGACAAACAGCTTGTGCATAAGCAACAGATAAGCCAGCTTGTACACTTAAAGCGTATATAGGTAATACTCCAACGGCCAGGGCGATCGCCTGAATGGCAAAAAGCCAATGTACGTCAGGATGAATCTTGTATAGCAGTGCGATCGCATACAAAATAAAAGCCGCATGATCTCCTATGAGATGAAATCCAAAAAATGATGAAATGGGTGGTAGCCCTTGACTAGCTAGATATACCCATTGATCAAAGACAGCTAAATCCAAAGCTGTTGATTGAAATAAAGCGTGTCTGAGACTGCTAGCCGTAAATAGAATTAAGGTACTCACGCCAATCATCCAAGCAACAGACCTCAACTTATGTAGTTGTTTTTCCATGCACCCAAAAACCGATATTTTTACGAAGTTGTGGAGAAAATGAGGCAGCTAATCAATCCTCATCTTGCTTGTATCTCATTGAATATCTTTGATGACAAAAAAAATGTCACCCCACCCATTGTTCTTGAGCAAATCCCACAGCTAACTTGCCAAGTAATGCTACGAATAAACCCAAGACGAAAGATCCCAAACGAGGATGGCGAGATACTAACATACCAATTGCTACACTCAAAGGCACTATGCCGTAAGCAAGACGGCTTAAGGATATAGTACCTCCAGAGGCTAACAGCAATCCGACACCACAAAAACCATAAATGACGGTCACTGGAGTGAGTTGTTGACGGCAACACCACAAAAGATAACTACCACCCAAAACCATCAAAGCATTAAGTAATTGATTGATTAAATCTATATTTGCCCAGATCAGCAACAATAAAACTAAAGCATAAAAGCCGTAGACTATCTTTGCAGAGGTCAGGGATTTACGGAAGTAATATAAACAATAACCGCCCCCGCTAATCAAACTAAAAATTAGAGGATGCCAAGGATCGTTAATTAAGCCTGATGAATTTTCTACCCAGCCAAAATGCCAATTTTTAGCCCCTACTACAATTTGCATCAGCATATTTAACCAACCCTGCCAATCAAAGCCCAAAGAAGGCCGCCAGCCGCGTTGGGCAGCGATAAAGGCTAAAGGGTCGTGAAATCTTATGGCACAGTAGAGACTAAATAATAATACACCTGTGGCAGTGGACAAGCTAGCAAGATATGCGATCGCACTTCTACGTTCTTTGACTGATGCGATAATTAATGCGGGTATTAAAGCTAACCCTGTGGGACGTGTAGCTGTGGCCATTGCACCCCACAGTGCCATCCAGCGATATTGTTTTTGATCAAAAGCCCGTAAGGTCGCTGTACTTAAAAATAAATATAATCCCTCAGTATAAACTACACCTGTAAACATAGAGGCGGGATAACAACAAAGCACAGCAGTACCCCACTGAGCAATTTTTGTGCCATAACACTCCTTTAGCCAAAAATATAAATAGTAAAGGGCTGCCAAAAATGCCAAATTATTGATCACCAGTCCAGCAACTTCAAAAGATAAGCCTAACTTCATTAACACCCTAATGCTGAAGGGAAATAGGGGAAAGAAAGCTAAGTTATGTTGTTTGCCATCATCGATAAATTCATACCCAGTAGTGGCGATCGCTCGATAATGTATGCCATCCCAAGCGTCAAAAATTCCCCAGTGCCAATTGGATGATGCAGACAGCTTTGGTGTAACCAATAACATGGTAGTCCAGATAATTACTCGACTGAGAAACCACATCCCTACGGGAAAGAAACTATTATTTTTCCATAAAACTTTTCTGAGCAATATCTGAACTGTCACCATGAGCTTGTCTGAAATATATTGTTTTACCTATGTTGGCAATACCTTGATGTAAAATCCTACACTGAAATGGACTAAATTAGCAGTAAATTTTCTATACTCTCAATTTTGCTCATTTTAAGCATTAATTATGATAAATTTAATCTGAAATTATACTAAGTCTATAGTTACTTTCTAGTAAATTTACTTCCCAAAAAGCAGTATGGATTGTGGCGATCGCTGTTCTGAATGAGTCCCCAGCAATTTATAGTGAGAGTTATCTGTACATCCTTAAGCAATCGTGAAAGCTATAACTCTTGTTGGTTCTACCGGCTCAATTGGTACTCAGACTTTAGATATCGTCACTCAGTACCCAGATCAGTTTCGGATTGTGGGATTGGCATCTGGGAGCAATGTAGAAATGCTAGCGGCTCAAATTCGGCAATTCCGACCAAGTATAGCAGCGATTTCCGCCGCAGAAAAATTGCCAGCACTCCAAGAAGCTTTGAAAGACCTTGATCCCCAACCTATTTTACTTGGTGGCGAAGCGGGTGTAATTGAAGTCGCTCGCTATGGTGATGCCGAAACCGTGGTTACAGGTATTGTGGGTTGTGCGGGTTTGCTACCAACAATTGCCGCCATTGAAGCTGGTAAAGATATTGCCTTAGCAAACAAAGAAACTCTCATCGCTGGTGGCCCAGTAGTTTTGCCTTTAGTCGAAAAACATGGTGTCAAATTACTCCCGGCTGATTCCGAGCATTCGGCTATCTTTCAGTGTCTCCAAGGTGTTCCTAAAGGTGGTTTGCGACGGATTCTACTCACAGCTTCTGGGGGAGCATTCCGGGATTGGGATGTAGCCAAGTTAGCAGAGGTGAAAGTTGCTGATGCTCTCAAGCATCCTAACTGGTCAATGGGACGTAAAATCACTGTTGATTCTGCCACTTTGATGAATAAAGGGTTGGAAGTAATCGAAGCTCATTTCTTGTTTGGCTTAGATTATGAAGATATCGATATTGTTATCCATCCCCAAAGCATCATTCACTCGCTAATTGAGCTACAAGATACTTCGGTACTAGCACAATTAGGCTGGCCAGATATGCGTTTACCCCTACTTTATGCGATGTCTTGGCCGGAACGTATTTATACTAACTGGGAAAGACTAGATTTAGTCAAAGCGGGAAATCTTACTTTCCGCGAACCAGACCATCAAAAGTATCCTTGTATGCGGTTAGCTTATGCTGCTGGTAAGGCTGGCGGTTCTATGCCTGCGGTGTTAAATGCTGCTAATGAGCAGGTAGTGGCTTTATTCCTAGAAGAGAAAATTACATTTTTAGATATTCCTCGGTGTATTGAATCGGTGTGCGATCGCCATCAAAATGATAACTGTGCGAATCCTGCTTTAGATGACATTTTGGCAGCAGATCAATGGGCAAGACAAGAAGTGTTAACTACAACTAAAAATTTAGCTGCCAACCCGCGTATAATTTCGGTCAGCTAAATCACTAGCAAAAAATTCGGATATCAATGTTTTTACTGTTTTTAACCTGGTAGCTATACATACGCCAGGCTGTAATACTATGATCGGTAATCAGGCAAAATAATGGGTTATGCAATAAGTAGAACGGGTAAATAATTAAAGGTTTGTAGTAAGAACTTTAGTTCTCTCTGCGTTCTCTCCGTTCCCTGCGGGACGCTACGCCAACGCATAGCGTGTCGTAGACAGACGTTCGGCGAACAAAAAAGGACTAAAGTCCTTACTACGAACTCAATTCTAGTTTTTTTACATTACTTAACATAGTTTAGTTTTTTCAAGTCGTTCTACTTATAACCTTTTTATCTATTGGTAACTGTCTGGGTATTGTCGTTATAGCGTATTAGATTTGGCAAAAAATATAGAGGATGGTGATTAAATCACACCACCCTCAAATTTTTTCATATCTGTTAATTCATAATTTTTCTATATAATTACTAAAAAATAAAAATATTTTAGTAATTATGTCTAAACATCTGCGTTTATTCCGGAATGGCAGTGTCTGCTTACTGTATAATTATTAGGCGGTGATTGCTCCAAATTTTACTTATTAAATAATAACCACCATAGCTAAAAATAACACATTGCTGAAAATTCGTGCGAGTAATGGTGATAAATCAAGTTTGTAGTATTCGCGTAGCGTTTGTCTATGATGCTTTATGCGCAACCCTCCGGGGTTGGCGGTAGCAAAGCAAGCTGAGTGCTAGCGTCCCGTAGGCAACAATTTACTAAACACTTAGAACTTACTAAAAACCTTGTAAAAACATTCAATCTACAGAATTAAACTTATATGATTCCTACCTTAATTTTAGCTTGGATCGTATTTATCATAGTTTGGAAGGTATTAAAAGCAACTATTACTAACGCCTTAACTATTGCAGCAATTCTCATTTTATTGAATATTGGTTTTGGCATTACGCCGCAAGACATATGGAATCAGATTATGAATTTTGCTCAAACGGTATCACAAATTAACATCGGCAAGTAGAGATATTAATTATTAACATCTCTACTGCATCATATTTTTGTCTTGATCAGTTATTCTTGGGTGCCGTAATTTTAGCGAAAGCATCCTGAACACTTGCGGGTAACTGACGCATAATCTTCCCTCTTTCTCGATCTAAACCCACTAAGGTGACTTTGGCAGTAGCATATAATTCCTGCCTATCAATGGAAACGATCGCATAATCCCAATTGATGCGGACACCAGTCACTTCCGCCATGCGAGTTTTTACCAACACCTCCATACCTAAAGGAATAGAACGGTGATAGCGGATAGAAAGGTCTACAACTGGTAAATCACAGCCCAAAGCTACTAAATCAGCAAAATCAATACCTATCGAACGCAAACATTCTACCCGTGCTTCTTCCATCCAAGTTAGATAAGTACCGTGCCAAACAATACCAGCATAATCAGTGTGATGGGGTTGAACTCTTACAGGATATGTAAACCAAGTATTGAATTCACTAATTGAGGGGAGTTCAATCGCACTAGTGGGTGGGAGTTGTGCTTGGCTAGATTGTTCTTTAGACATCTTCAATTTTCTCAATCACTAGGTTTTTTCGATATCTGGAATAGCATAAAAAAGTATTGAATTATAATATTAATTCCAATGATTAGCATTCACGCTCCCCAATCAAAGGAGTGTTTTTTTATGCAAACTAATCTCCAGTATTTTAAAATTGTAGCTTTACCGTTGCTTCTCCTGCTGAGTTGTGGGAGATTAGAACCAAACAATCAACGGGTCACTATTAATGCTCAGGTAAAATCTAACGACAAGGACAAATATTTTATTGAGCAATTAAATATACAAGCGATCGCCCAATCTCAGCAAGACCAGTTCCCAAATGCAATAGCAAAGTTACAGCAAGCTTTAAGCAGCAGTAGAACCACAGCATTACCATTTTGGGAAGCTGTCACCCTCAATAATATCGGTAGAGTTCATCAACATCAAGGTGAGTATTCCCTAGCACTGCAAGCTTATCTGCAAGCTGTAGTGATTAATCGAGAAATTGGCGATAGGGTGCAGTTGGGCAAAACTTACAGCAATATTGGTCAGTTATTTAAAGCTCAACAACAACCAGAGTTAGCAATTTTTTTCTACAAGCATTGTTTGATCAACCGCGAGTTGGCACGCTTGCAACCATCTGTTTTTTCTTTACCACAACCAGATGCTTATAGTATCACTGTGGCTCAGACATACCGACTTTTGGGTGAAAACTTGCTTAAACAAGGACGTGTAACCGAAGCACAAAGGGCAATTGATTTACTCAAAGTTGAGGAACTGCAAGAATATCTCCAGAATATTCCCGGTAATCAACGCACCGCTAAAGGTATTAATATTATTCCCGGAGAAACAGCTGTTAAACAAAAACTAGAGCAAACTTTAGATAATGCAGTAGAACTCGGCAAAGAATTA
The DNA here is from genome assembly GCF_963920945.1 of Anabaena sp. CCY 9402-a. Lineage (NCBI taxonomy): Bacteria > Bacillati > Cyanobacteriota > Cyanophyceae > Nostocales > Nostocaceae > Anabaena > Anabaena sp. CCY 9402-a. The sequence continues at coordinate 86,709 of NZ_CAWUDL010000004.1, read as the reverse complement.
AACATATTAAGAAAAATAACACCCCAAGCGCGATCGCCACAACAAAAGCAACGCCTCCAGGAGTTGGTGACACAGCAGCAGCAACAACTAGAGGCCTTTAACACATTTCTGACTAGTCCAGCTATCACCGCACAACTACAACAACTCAGCCGGACTGCTAGACAGCAAAATTTAGATTTAGAAAGTATTAACGCCCTGAGAGATGATTTAGCCCGATTACCGCAAAAAGCTGCGATTATCTATCCCTTAGTTCTCAAAGATAGTTTGGAATTGGTGCTAGTCACACCAGAATCACCGCCAATTCATCGCACAGTAGCGGTTAGTGATGAAAAACTCAATCAAACTATTACAGCTTTCCGTCAAGCCTTAACAAATCCTAGTCGGGATATTAAAACACCCGCACGCCAATTGCATAACTGGCTAATTAAACCCCTAGAAACAGAACTCAAACAGGCGGGAACACAAACCATACTCTATGCACCCGATGGTAAGTTACGCTATGTCCCTTTATCGGCCTTGCATAACGGCAAACAATGGTTAGTCGAAGAGTTCAATATTAATCACATTACCGCCGCCAGCCTGACTAGCTTGAACACGCCGCGAAAACAAGATTTACGGATTTTAGCGGGTGCTTTTACTCAAGGTAACTATCAAGTAGCCTTGGGTAATCGCCGCGTAGCTCTTTCTGGTTTACCATTTGCAGGTATAGAAGTCAAAACTTTAGCGTCTACCTTTCCCCAAACTAAGACCCTTTTAGATCAGGCTTTTAGTCCCGAAGTTACAGTACCGCAAATGGATGACTACACAATTGTCCATTTGGCGACTCATGCGGCGTTTGTTGTGGGTAAGCCAGAAGATTCATTTATTTTATTTGGCAATGGCGATCGCGTGAATCTCACCAATATTGCTACTTGGTCATTACCCAGGGTGGATTTAGTCGTGTTGAGTGCCTGCGAAACTGGCTTAGGCGGTAAGTTAGGCAACGGTCAGGAAATTTTAGGTTTCGGCTACCAAATCCAGAGAACGGGTGCTAAATCTGCTATTGCATCACTCTGGACTGTAGATGATGGTGGTACACAAGTTCTTATGAGTGCCTTTTATGATCAACTAGCTAGAGGCGATATCACAAAAACTACAGCCTTACAAAAAGCCCAAATAGCCCTAATTAAAGGTGATTTTCCGGCAAATAATAAAGCTATTTCAGCCCCTAACACTGGTAGCTTGAATCACCCATACTATTGGGCATCTTTTATTTTGATTGGTAATGGCTTGTAAAAGAATTCGTAATTCGTAATTCGTAACTAATAGGACTTACGCACAAATTACGGAATAAAGAACCACAGAGACGCAGAGAACACAGAGAAATAAGGGTTTGAAAGAGTTTTTGCGTAAGTCCTGACTAAAAGAACTAACTCTGGGACTGTTATGGCGCGGCAGAAATAAAGCTACTAGCTACTAGCTAAAATAGCCCATAAGCATATAAATAAAGCTTTTTACTTTTTTGTCCTGGAGAGTAGGTAAATTATGAATTACGCTAGATTCTGCACTCAAAATTCAGACACAGCACAGCATTTAGCTAATTAATTGCTATCAAGCCACAAACCAATAATTTTCAAGCAGAATTTCATCGATTCTCAACGTGAGCATCGATTATTAGAGATGAATTGTAGTTACACTAAGAGAACAAGTATTTTTTAGCCTCTTTTTGCTAAAACCTTGCTACCTCCAATAACTTGTGTAGGTTGCTTCACAATATCGGCTAGTTCTTGCAACTGGTTAATAGCTTCCGCACCTTCTAATTTCATCAATTCGCGATCGTCCCGCATCTCTGTCCAGGTGATCCCATAGTCGGATACTAAAAACCGAATCAGGTGATTATTTCCCAAGCTAACCATAAATGAAGCACTGTTCATTTGGTCGCCGCAGGTGTAACAAGATGCAGGATATCCCCGCCGTTCTAGTACAATTGCCAAGGCTTGTAGGTTCATTACCAAGTCTTGAACGAATTGCCGATGTTGATGTGCTAGTCTTAGAAACACTTTTGCCCTCCAGACACCACGGTCATTTGAGTCTCTTTTATATTTTCTTTAGATTTTCTCATCCATTGGTATTGTAAACTATTCATTACAATTACCAGATGATTATAAGATAGTTAATTAGCTACCTTGGCTTAGGTTAAGAGAAAACTGCATCTGTTGCCGTATCAAACTATTCACTTTGCAAGTTAAGGTTAGCAGGCAGAATTGGTAAAATTAATACTATCTTTACAAAGCTGCGTCTGTTTAGTTTGTTACTGGCAGCGTAGGCGTAGCCCACCGCAGGCATCGCTCTAAGGTTAACCTAAGTTTGGCATTCGTCAACCACAGAAAAAGCACTGATTGCCATTCATGAGCTTTTTACACGCAATCCCAGTAATGATAACGTCAACAAAGCCATTATGAGCTTTGGTTGGTTGTAAACGTTACAAATCTCCTATAGATATGAGGCTAGAGAAAGGAGAAAACAGGAAAGATGTTTTTTTGTGTGATTGTTCACACGGCACTCTAGCTCTATCACCTCATGTTTACATCTGGCATGAAGTCCAACATCCGATTTATTTATACTTCCAAATTCCAGTAGGTGAATTTTCCATTAACTCTGTTAGCCAATCATATGGGAGAGTTGAAGTTAGTCACTCTAACGATGGTTATAAATAAATATCAGTTTCAATAGAGCAAGCTTGAAAAATCGAGTAAACTCCCTGATACACAGAGGTTTTAGCTAATTTAACAACTTAGACCAAATCATTTATCAGTTATCAGTTATGCGTTACCAGGAGTATCGGCGTAGGCTTAGACCCAAGGATTTAACTGATAACTGTTCACTGTTAAACTACTTGCCACCAGCCAAACGCCGGCCCGATAAAACGGATCGTCACCCAGATGAAAACTATAATGCCAATACAGAACCAAGTGCCGCGAGTAGTCCACTCCATAAATAGTTCTGCTTGCTTTTTGGTTATCGGGACCCAAGACAAGATACGAGCCTCTTGAGCATATTCTTCTTTTAGTGCTTCTTTGCGACGCTTTGCTTCACCCATAATCAGAAATCCACAATTCGGTGCAGGTTCTCAGTCAATATCAATAAGTATTTTACCGTTACTACGAAACAGATGAACTTCACATTGCTCAACAGTAACTATCTAAACAGAATTGTCTTCATTACCTTGAGCAAACAAACTTGGATCTAGATAGTTCAGACGTGCCAACGGACTCAGAGCAGCGAGAATTTGAGAACCATAGCTACGGTTGACTACACGACTATCTAGTAAAGCCACAACCCCTTGGCTTTCGCGTACAGGCGCAACTGCCCGTTGTAATTCATTCAATGCGGTGGGTAAGAGAAATAACCGAAACCAATCTTGATGCGATCGCTTGTAGTAAGCTACCCTACCAGCCACCAGGGGATTCTCTAAAGATGGTAGGGGTAAAGTTGCAATAATTAACAATTGGGGTGCAGGCAATACAGCTTGATGTTCTCGCCAAAACTCCCAACCACTGACCAAAATACCATTATCATCCAAACAAGTTTTTTCCACCTGTACCCGTGAACCAAACTCGGCGGCGAGAATTGCTCCAGATTGCGCCTTGAGTGGTACATCTCCTATCAATAACACCGTCAATCCTGGGGCTGTGGCACTCAAACACAAAAGTGTCCGCACTTTATGAATAAATGCCGCTTGAAATTCTGGTGTATTGGGGAGAGGTAGCTTATAAGGAATATGCAGTTGAATGGCTTCTGATTGGCTATCAGAGGCGAACTTCAAGCAAGTTACATCATCTAACCCCAAGCGTTGCCGAAACAGAGGTGCTTCGGTTTCTGGCTCTAAAGCACTACCAACTAATACCACGGGTTGCCTTTGCCAAATGGGGGCGAGAATACTGCCTAATTCCATTGGCGCGTAGTGTAACGAAAATAAACCTTGGCGACGGGCAATAGTTGACCAAAAAAGTGGAGGGGGTGAAGTAATGGGGAGATTGGCAGAATTATCGTTGAGTTTTGAGAACTGCTGACAAAATTCTTTCCAGACGGTTGGTATACCCTCAACAGATTCTAAAACTCCACAGAGACGAGTTAAGATATCCGCTTCTGATTGAGCAATCAAATAACATTCGTAGGGATTAGCCGGATGCTGGAATATTTCGTGGGTGAGTTCCGCCCGTGCAGTCCGAACTGCATCAGCTTCACGAGGACAAGCAAGGATGAGTTGATCCCAGTCTTGGGGTTGAATTGTTTGGGTAAGCTGATGACGTACCCAATCTTCCAAATCATCGACACCATCAATAATTGTCGGAATGCCTGGGGGAAAATCATCACTAGATGTTAACTGACCCTTTAACCAAGCTTCTGGGGAGGTGAGGAGTAGCCCTTGGAACTCAGAATTAGGCCAAGCGTCACCTGTTCTGATTGGTTTGTTAACTTGTAGCCATTGCTGTAAGCGGGGAATTTCCACTCGCAGTAGACGTTGCTGTACTGCTTCTGTGGCAACAATAATTACAGACCCGTGCCACATTAAAGCAGAGGCAATAAAACTAGTGCGATACCGCCCTTGGTAGCCACAAACTGCCCCTACTTGAATTAAAGCACTCCGGCCTACGCGCAAGGCGCGTGCTACCAACCGAGCCATCGTCAAATGATGGGGCCAGGAAGGGAAACCCGCCTGCGATCGCAGGAAGTTATGTAATGACAAATGAACTTCTGCCTCAATCACACGCTTTTAATCCCATACAAAGTGACTGTTTGAGCCAATAGCCCCACTTCTATTATGTTGTCAGTTGTGGGTTGTTAGTTCCTCTGCCTGCTACTGACTGCTAACAATGGTTAATACTCACCGACTATCATCCTGAATTATGCCAACTTACACAGGAATTTCCAGCGAAGCCTTTAGGCATCCGCTAGATCGCCAAGCCGAGCAAGCTTTACGCAATTTACCAGGATTTGATTTAATTGCTCGTAAATTTGTGGAATTTGTTTACGAACGCCCTCAGTTAGTCTATCTAATGGGCAACACCATCCAAGTCGGGCCGCGTCAATATTCCACTATTTACCAGATGTTTCGTGAATGTGTGCGGGATTTAGATATTTATCCAGAACCAGCACTGTTTGTTGAACAAAATCCCCAAGCCAATAGCTATGCCTTGGGTCAAGAGCATCCTTACATAGTCATAAATACAGGGATACTAGACTTACTTAATGAAGCCGAAATTAGGGCGGTGTTAGCCCATGAACTGGGACATATTAAATGTGGTCATACTATTTTAATTCAAATGGCGATGTGGGCGATGAGTGCTGCGTCTGTTATCGGCGAATTAACCTTTGGTATTGGCAATTTCGTCACTCAAGCCTTAATTTACGCGTTTTTTGAATGGCGGCGTAAAGCTGAGTTATCAGCAGATCGAGCAGCATTGTTAGTGATTGATGATCTAGATACCGTGATGTCTTCAATGATGAAACTATCTGGCGGTAGTAACAAATATGCCAATGAATGTAGTTTAAAAGAGTTTATCAAACAGTCAGAAAACTATCAGGCACTGGATGAAGATGGACTAAATCAAGTGTATAAATTCTTAATGTACAACGGCGCACAAGGGATGATGCTGACTCATCCTTTCCCGGTGGAGAGAGTGCAATATTTACGACAATGGGCAACATCATCAGAATATCAAGAAATTCGCCGAGGTAATTATCAGCGATCGCCTGCTGCCGGTGCAGTTAATGTCAATGCTCAAACTTCAGATACTGAAGTAGAAGCTTTACGACGCAAAATTGAAGAATTACAACGAGAAATTGATAAACGGAAACAATCTGATTGAGTAATGAGTGCTGAGTAATGAGTAGTGACTAGGTAGGCACTGTATTTTTCTCCCCCTGCTTTCTTTTCCCCAATCCCCAATCTCCAATCCCTACAAAACGGTTGTCTAAGAGACTCCGTTTTTTTCGTCTCAAGTGTAGCCTCAGCATTAGAGAGATTATTTTCAGGTTGATCATTCCTTCAAGAGTGGGAAAATCTCAAATGTGACTCCTAATTTCACAAATGACAAACAACCAACATCCAATTCCGCTTAGGAACTGCTAAACATGGCAATTAAATTTTCCAAGTGGCTATCGCTATCTGTATTAGCTACGATTCTTGCCCTTGTCCTCTTCTTGCCGGGTATTGCCTTGGCAGCACCTTTTGGATTTCATACCCCCTCTGAGACAATTATTAACTCTGCTGGCAATGTCGTTAGTGGCAATATCGTTACTGACTACCCCAACTTGACTGAACTGGATTTGACTCCCTTGCAGCGTCAACAACTCCAAGGTATGCTGCAACGCCGTAATAAAGAAATAGCGGCTGTCTTAACTCCATCCCAACTTACCGAACTCAAACATCAACTGCATTCTGGTCATAATTTCAATCAAGCCTTGTTAGCAATAGACTTGCAACCAGAACAGGAACACCTTATCAAAGCTATAGAGCAATTTATCAATTTGAAAATCAAAGCAACTTTAGTTAGATATTCACTACCTAATTAAAACTTCTGCACAATTGGTTCGACAAAATAGCGATCGCTTTCGGTATGATGGAGGCGATCGCTTCACTTCATCAAATCAGGGAAATAACTGGCTAATCTCAACTTCCATCTCTGGAAAAGCGAGCAAAGATAATGTTGCATTCTCCCCTAAGATAAATTCTTGCTTGTAAGTCGCCCCACTTGGTTCGCGGAAAATATAAACCTGAAATTTATTTACGTCTAAAATCCAGTATTCAGTAATGCCGGCTTGAGCATAAAGAGGTGTTTTTTGTCTACGATCTGTCTCTAGCGTTGTATCCGCTACCTCAACTAATAGAAATACTTCCTGTGATGTAGGATGGTGGTCAATGTATTTTCGCGGATCGATGCGAACAATGGCAATATCCGGCTCAGGTTCAGAGTATTGGCTTAACTGAATGGGATCTTGTACACGAACTAAGGCAACTTCCGCCAACAGCCGCTTAAGATAATCAGAAGCACACAGGGTTGTGGCTGCGTGGGGAGGATTTTTAGCACTCATCGGAATTACTTGCCCTGCAATCAGTTCTACCCGTTCATCGGCGGCAATAATACCCGTTGCCAACATCCGGTGATATTCGTCTACATTCCACAAGCGTACTTTTGTTTGTGTCATAGTATTTTGATTGTAGCGATCGCACTATCAAGGACAAAAATCTCTTACTGTCCACTTTTACAGCATCTATAATTAATCTTGCCCTCTGAATAGTTCGTTACCATGTCGGAAGAAGATATCCGTGCCGCTAGGCTGGAGAAAGTAGAACAACTCAAGCAGCTAGGGACAAATCCTTACGCTTACCGTTGGGAATCTACCCACCACGCCGCCCAATTGCAAGAAAAATTTGCCGATTTACCCAGTGGTGAAGAAGTTGATGTAGAAGTCGCCATTGCTGGACGCATTATGGCGCGTCGTGTTTTCGGTAAGTTGGCTTTCTTCACCTTGCAAGATGAAACAGGCACAATTCAAATTTACCTGGATAAAAATCGTATTCAAGAAAGCATGGCAGACGTTGATGCTGATGCTTTTAATCACCTCAAACAACTCACAGATGCAGGCGACATCCTAGGAGTCACAGGTACAATTAAACGGACTGAAAAGGGCGAGTTATCGGTCTACGTCAAACAATACACCATCCTCACCAAATCCCTCCTGCCCCTACCCGACAAGTGGCACGGATTAACGGATGTGGCCAAACGCTACCGTCAACGCTACGTTGATTTGATTGTTAACCCCGAAGTCCGGCAAACCTTCCGCCGTCGCGCCCAAATTACGGCAGGTATTCGCCGCTATTTAGAACAGAGGGATTTCCTAGAAATTGAAACCCCAGTATTGCAAAGTGAAGCCGGCGGTGCAGATGCGCGTCCCTTCGTCACCTATCACAACACCCTGGAAATGGAACTGTATCTGCGAATAGCTACAGAACTCCATTTAAAGCGGTTAATTGTCGGTGGTTTTGAAAAAGTCTTTGAATTAGGGCGCATTTTCCGCAACGAGGGAATTTCTACCCGCCATAACCCTGAATTTACCTCAATTGAAGTTTACCAAGCCTACGCCGACTACAACGATATGATGGCGTTGACGGAAGGCATTATTACCACCGTTGCCCAAGAAGTTCTCGGTACGTTGCAAATTACCTACCAAGGGGAAAGTATAGATTTAACACCACCTTGGCGACGGGTGACAATGCACGATGTAGTCAAAGAATATACAGGTTTAGATTTCAATTCTTTCTCAAGTTTGGAAGAAGCGAAAGCCGCAAGTAAAAATGCTAGGATTCCTGGTGTAGATGAAGCCCAAACTATAGGTAAAATACTGAATTTAGCCTTTGAAGAAAAGGTAGAAACCAACTTAATTCAGCCTACTTTTGTGATTGACTACCCCGTAGAAATTTCACCATTAGCTAAACCTCACCGTTCTCAACCTGGTTTAGTGGAACGGTTTGAATTATTTATGGTCGGACGGGAGACTGCTAACAGTTTCTCAGAGTTAACAGACCCCATCGACCAAAGACAACGCCTAGAAGCCCAAGCTGAAAAAAAAGCAGCCGGTGACTTAGAAGCCCAAGGCGTAGATGAAGACTTCCTCACCGCTTTAGAATATGGTATGCCCCCCACAGGCGGTTTAGGTATCGGGATTGATCGATTAGTGATGTTATTAACCGATTCTGCCAGTATTCGGGATGTAATTGCATTTCCCTTACTTAAGCCTGAAGGCAGTTTTATTAAGGAAGTTCGCTACGATTCAACAACTCAAACACTAACTATTGAATTTGATAGTGGAAGTGTTTACGAGTATTTTAAAGTACCTCCTAGTGTCAAGGAAGACTTAGACAATGCACCGTCTAAAGGTCAATATTTGAACAAATTTATTAAAGGAAAATTTAAATTTGAACAATTGAGCTAGTAAGTACCGTTCAAAAAAAATCCACCTAAAACTAGGTGGATTTTTAGTTATTTTAGTGGATCCGAGCAGAGTCGAACTGCTGTCCAAATTGGGTATTGACCCCCCACTCGTTCACAGGTTTAGCCTTTCTGACCCTCAAGGCGGGAATCGTTCATTATCCCGAACGTAGGATACTCTGATTGAATCTTAGCTAGCAAGCTAACCAGAGAACACTTGCTAGAGCGTCCGTTGGGGGTTGGTCTCTAATCTTTAACGGAGTCAGACTAAAGACGCTCGAACCTTTGAGAGGTTTTTAGGCAACTGCTACAGTAGCAGGCTTACGAGCAAAGTTAACGATGTTATTCGCATTTACTTTTTTTTTGAGTCTTTGATTTGCGAGAGACGACTCACTCTCGACCTGAATCATAGAGTAGCGTTCGCCAACCTGTCGAAACCGTTACGGACCCATGTCTCTATACCTTAATTATAATACGCGATTTTACAATTGTGGGTAAATAAGGTTGAGATTCTAGAGAAAAGCGATCGCCTCCAGAAATAAATATATTGTGGATTTGTTATACTTGTACAATAAACAGTACAAGAATCAAGCAAATGAAAATCGTCTCATTTAGCGAAGCGAGAAATAACCTCAAGGCTGTTTTAGACCGAGTGGTAGAAGATACCGACTATACAATCATCACCAGACGGGATGCGGAGGATACTGTGGTGATGTCACTAGAGTTATTTAATAGTTTGCTGGAAACTGTTCATTTGCTAAACTCTCCCGCTAATGCTGCCCATTTGGAGCGTTCTATTGCTCAGTTCAAGCAGGGGAAAGTAGTGGAGCGAAATTTGTTGAATGACTAGAAAACTAGGATGGACAAATGAGGCTTGGAATGATTATTTATATTGGCAAGAGCAAGACAAGAAAACATTAAAACGAATTAACAAGCTGATTGAAGCAACCATCCGACTACCGTTTGAGGGTATCGGTAAGCCAGAAGCACTGAGGGAAAATCTAGCTGGCTTTTGGTCGCGGCGAATTGATCACACAAATCGGTTGGTTTATGCGGTGGATGATGAGTATTTAACGATTATTGCTTGTCGATACCACTATTCTGATTGACAGTAAACCCCGGCAATCTTTAATCAGTGGATTGACTGGCGGATTTAAAAAACAGACTGATCATTTAAATCACACTAAATTACTACCCTAGATAGGGTTGTTTGATTCATATCTAGTCAAAGATTCAATTATCGTCAATGATTAACACAATCATATTAGGAGGTAATAATCATGATTCCCATTGATAAATGTGTTATTTGTAATGGCAATTTATTAGAAGTGGTGGTAATACAGCAACATTAAAAGTTAATGCTTTAGTTTGTCAAAATTGTGGAGAACGTTTTTATCATGCAGATACAATCAGAAAATTTGAAGATATTAAAAGTAAATTAGAAAGACAAGAAACACAAGACTTAATTCCAGTAGGTCAATCTTTTGAAGTTGCATGATCACCATGATAGGTGTGAATAACGGCAGATGTAGCGATCGCTCTACTAATTGGTTTTTAAGTTTGGGCGGTTGCGTCTAACGCATTGTGAGGCTTCTGCCTTTGGGCAATTTGCATCAGCAACCGCAGTGCTTCGTTAACTGATTCGCTGGTGGGGAAGGCTTGAGCCACATCAGGATCGAGTAACACTACATTAGTTCCAGCTTGATAACGCTCGACGTATTTCCCTCTGACTCCGCCTGTCATCTTGCTAAAGTCGTATTCAGGGCGCAATTCATCTTCTAAATCGTGGCTATTTTCCATCTTGACAGAATTGTAGCATAGTGTTTGCTGCTTCTACTGCATCATAGGGCGACCACACTGGATAGGATTGGTTAGGTTTAATTAGATCCATTTCTTGTTTTGCTAGTTCTGAGATTAAAATTTGCATGACATGGAATTTGTCTGCACGATTCAGACCCCGTAATGCCGAGATTAGTTCTGAGGAAACCATGCAATTAACTCCGGGTATTCGGGTTTTCCTCTCTATTTTATTTGCTTTGCAGACCCCATACCTAAACAAACACTACAACCTAGCTATGGGAAAATTGGGCGATTAGAGAGCAATCATTTTATCAATAAGGTTCACAAATGAGTCTAATCTCAAGAATATGCCTTATTGAGAAGAAATTAAAACAGAGCTTCAGACCAAACAAATAGTAATCAAGGGTTTTGAGGATTTCTTATCCCGAAATCAGGTTCAGATAGGCAAGGCGGAGTAGCTTTATTTCTCAGCATTGGCCATAGGCTAGCCAATACTCAGCAAGCTTGGATCTCAGTCGATGCTAGCTAGCACGCTTGACGACGATAACTAGTGTTTGTGTGCAATGCTTCAACAAGGCGTTTTTTTATACCGTTGCTACACCCTCTGAGTCTTGATTAAATAAAGACTCAGTAACTTCTAGTCACTGAGCCACATAATTCAATTGAAAATATATGCAAAACAAGATTATCACTTCTGCACTAACTGTTTCTCTAGTAATATCTGTTGGATTGGCTGTAAAAGACCCTATTTACATACCCTTAGTAGCAAGCGTTAGTATAAGTATAGAGACTATTAGTAGGCTCATTAAGTCCGATCAAGCAAATCTACCAGAAGAATATAACAAGGACAGAACAGAATAATATTGAGGTGTGATTGTAATTTTCTACAATCGCACCCTTGGCAACTGTACCAGCCTGTGACAATTGCTGCCAGGCGTGCGTTTACGTATTACACCCGAATCAGATTATCAATGCTTGCAGGTGTAGTATCAATAACACAACTGGCGCATCACTTTACATTGCTTTACATGGGGTGATATCGCATCTCGTACCTTGCCTTTGGCACAGTGCGATCTCACTCATCAGCTTACCAACACCCATATCTTTCCAAAAAATTTCTTATATCTTCAACATTATGTTGATAGATAGGTCTTAAAATTCCAATAGTTAATGCTTCGCACCAAATTAAACAGCGTTTTATGGGCGCACCAAAGTCTTCCTTATCAACTTCTTTAAAATAAATGATAAGGTCATTAGCTATACTATCTCTATCAAACCCTCCTAATGGAGAATAAGAGCGGAGAATTTCTATTATCGCTGACAGTTTTGTATGTGAATTTTTAATTCTTTTATATATATTACCAGATTCTCCAACATATAAAAATTCACTTATATATAAATGCTTGACTACATATATTCCAGATATATTAGGGAGATTGCAGTTTATACTTTCATTCTCTTCCCAAAGATAACCTTCTTCCCATCCAAAATCTGAAACTAAATCTATTTTTTCTGTACCATCTGGTAATAAACTTGCAAAATATTTTAGATCGCTATTGCAAAACCACTCAAGAGGTGTTATTGACATTTATTTTTTAAAAACACTATTATAATAAGTATCATAAAAAAATAACTTAATAAAGATTTTTAGCTAATAGCTATGCAGTAAGGAATTAAAATCCAACCACCGAAAGCAAAATAGCTAATCGCTAGTTTAAAACTCACCAGCAATTAGCTATTTATCACAGTTAGCAATTGACTTTTTCCTAAGTTAAGGCTTCTGCACCACCAACAACCTCAAGGAGTTCTTGAGTAATTGCGGCTTGACGGGCTTTGTTGTAAGACAACGATAGGGACTTAATCAATTCACCAGCGTTATCACTGGCGTTGCTCATTGCTGTCATCCGGGCTGCTAGTTCACTAGCGGCAGATTCTTGTAATGCCCGTAAGAGTTGATTGCTCAAATATAAAGGCAGCAAGGAATCCAGAATTTGTACTGGGTCTTGCTCAAAAATCATGTCACGGGGTAAGGGACGGACTTGATTAGCCACGCTCTGACGTTCAACTTCAAATTGACCGCCACGGGTTGTCAAGCGGAAAATTTCGTCATCGGCTGCTTCTAAACCTTGGGGGTCAAGAGGTAGCAAAGTTTGCACCACAGGACGAGAACTAACTAAGGAAACAAACCGAGTGTAGATTAACTCGATGCGGTCTACTTTTTCGGAAAGGAACAAAGACAGCAACTCGTCAGCAATCTTAGTTGCTTCATCGGCGGTAGGAATTTGTTCTAAGCCTGTATAGCTAGCGTCAATGGGTTGGTCGCGGCGTTGGAAGTATTGAGTAGCTTTACGTCCAACAATGACAAATGTGTAGTCTACACCTTCTGCCTTTAGTTCCTTGGTGCGGTTTTCGGCACGACGGATGACGTTACTATTGTAGCCGCCACACAGACCGCGATCGCCTGAAATTACCAACAACCCTACTGATTTTACTTCCCGTTTTTTCAGGAGTGGGAGGTTGGCTTCTTCAAAGCGCAAACGGGTTTGTAGTCCATAAAGCACTTGCGCCAGTCTATCAGCGAAGGGGCGAGTAGATAGCACTTGTTCTTGCGCTCTCCGCACTCTCGCCGCCGCTACTAGGCGCATGGCTTCTGTAATTTTTTTGGTGTTCTTGACCGACTGAATGCGATCGCGTATTGATTTAAGATTAGGCATATTCTTTTAAGTTCCGAGTCCTGAGTTCTGAGTCCTGAGTGGCAGAATGTGTTGAATGCCAAGTAACTCTTGAGTTTTGAGTCCTGAGTTCTGAGTGGCAGAATTTGCTGAATGCCAAGCTACTCCTAACTTCCTGATCAACTCTTAACTCCTCTTACTCAGCACTCAGCACTCGACACTCAGCACTGTCCTACGCTGTCGCTTTAAAGGTCTTTTTGTAGTCGTCTAAAGCTGCCTTCAATGCACTTTCTTCATCATCAGCCAGCACTTTCTTGCTTTGTACTGATTGGTAGTAAGGGTTGACACCTGACTTCAGGTACTCTCTAAAGCCCTTGGTGAAGGTGGTGACTTTATCAACAGCGATGTCATCTAAATAACCGTTGATACCAGCGTACAGAATCGCTACTTGTTCAGCTACGGACAGGGGTTCATTTTGGGACTGTTTGAGTAGTTCCCGTAAACGTTGACCTCTTGCCAACTGGTCTTGAGTAGCTTTATCTAAGTCAGAAGCAAATTGCGCGAAGGCTTGGAGGTCGTCAAACTGTGCCAATTCCAGTTTAATCTTACCGGCTACTTTCTTCATCGCTTTGGTTTGTGCCGCAGAACCTACACGGGATACGGAAATACCGGGGTTCACTGCTGGACGCACACCAGCGTTAAACAAGTCAGAAGACAAGAAAATCTGACCGTCGGTGATGGAAATTACGTTGGTAGGAATGTATGCGGAAACGTCACCAGCTTGGGTTTCGATGATGGGTAGTGCGGTCATGCTACCTTTACCCAATTCGTCGCTGAGTTTAGCAGCGCGTTCCAACAAGCGGGAGTGAATGTAGAATACGTCTCCGGGGTAAGCTTCCCGTCCGGGTGGACGACGTAGCAGCAAGGACATTTGGCGATAAGCTTGTGCTTGCTTGGATAAATCGTCGTAAATTACCAGGGTGGCTTTGCCTTTGTACATGAAATACTCAGCAATGGTAGCACCGGTGTAAGGAGCTAAGTATTGTAATGTAGCGGGTTCACTGGCACTAGCTGCAACAACTACGGTGTAGTCCATTGCGCCTTTTTCTTGCAGGGTTTGGACTACGTTAGCAACGGTGGAAGCTTTTTGACCAATGGCGACGTAGACGCAAACTACATCTTCACCTTTTTGGTTAATGATAGTGTCAATCGCGATCGCAGTTTTACCTGTCTGACGGTCGCCAATGATCAATTCCCGTTGACCACGACCGATGGGAATCATGGAGTCGATAGCGGTGATACCGGTTTGCATCGGTTCGTGTACAGAACGACGAGCAATAATACCGGGTGCTGGAGATTCAATCAAACGGTTTTCGCTGGCTTTGATATCGCCTTTACCATCGATGGGACGACCTAAAGCATCCACAACGCGACCAACCAAGGCTTCGCCTACACCGATTTGGGCGATTCTACCAGTAGCGGTGACACTGCTACCTTCTTGAATTGCGCGACCTTCACCCATCAACACCGCACCAACATTATCTTCTTCCAAGTTTTGGGCGATACCGATAGTGCCGTCTTCAAATTCCAACAATTCCCCCGCCATGGCCTTTTCTAGACCATAAATCCGGGCAATACCGTCACCAACTTGCAGAACAGTTCCTACGTTAGCAACTTTGACTTCTTGGTCGTATTGCTCGATTTGCTGTTGAATAATGTTACTAATTTCGTCGGGTCTAATTGATATGCTCATGGTGTATCTTTTTTTCTTGCAAGACGGCAGAATTTGATAGTAATCAGTAGGTGCTGAGTAGTGTTAGCGGTAGCGCGGCGTTTAGCCGGTGCTGAGTCAAGAGTTATGAGTTTTTCTCTCTTGCTCCCTCTATTCCTCTGCTTCTTCCTAGCCCTAGCTACCTAAGCGTAAAGACAGGCGACGTAGTTGACCTCGTAAACTGGAATCAATTACTTGTGATCCAACTTTGATGATCACACCACCAATTAAATCGCTGTCTACTTTAGTTACTAGTTCTACTTGACGAGCTTTAGTTAGAGCGATAACTTTCTGCTCAATTGCCTGTTGCTGTTCTGATGATAGGGGAACAGCAGAAGTGACTTCCGCTAAAACGGTTTGATTTAACTGCCGCAACAGTGATAAATACTGCTGTAGAATTTCCTCTAAGAAGAAAATGCGTCGTTTGTCTACTAGCAGTAACAAAAAGTTGCGTAAGTACGGGTTAACTTCTGCACCTAAAACTTGCGTGATAACCCCTTTTTTGGTGTCTGGCTTAATAAAAGGGTTATCAACGAAATTCTTCAGTTGTTGAGAATCTTGCAACAGGCTGATTAAGATTCGAGCCTCGCTGCCAAAATCTTCTGCGAGATTTTTTGATTTTGCCAGGGACATCAAAGCCTGTGCATAAGGCTGGGCTATTTCAGCTGTTTCTACAGTGCTTTTCATTACCGTCCTCCCACCTGAGCGATGCTACGGTCAATGATGGCTTGTTGAACATTATCAGCAATCCCAGACCGCAGTTGTGACTCAACTTTTTCTAATGCCAGGGCGGCTACTCGCTGCCGCAGTTCGGTCAACGCCCGCTCTCTTTCGGTGTTTAAATCAGCTGCTGCTGATTGTTGCAAGCGTTCTACGTCTTGCACTGCCTTTGCCAATAGTGCTTCTTTAGTTGCTTGTGCGCTTTCTTCGGCTGCTTTGCGGATGCGTTGTGCCTCAGTCTGAGCCTGTGTCAACTGTTCTTGCGCTTGGGAAAGAGCAACTTGTGCTTCTTTTAAGCGTTTTTCTGCGTCCTGAATCGCGGTTTCAATGTTGGACTTGCGATCGCTCAGGATATTGCTTAAAACTTTACGTCCAAAGTAGAATAGTATGCCAATCAGAATCGCCAGGTTAATGATATTGGTTTCTAAGATGTCTAGGTTTAGACCGAAACCACCTTCTGCTGCGCCTTCTGCTAACTCAGATTGAACAGCTTGCGCTTCTGCGGCAAGTAATAAGAAAGTGCCTGTGATACCCATTTACAAGTGCGCTGCTCGCTTGCTAATACATTGTATTTTTCCCAATAGAAATTTAAGTCTTTAATTTCCCGAAGGTAAATCAAATTTCTTGTAATTTCCGCAGGAAAAGGTGTGTTTTTTTGACACTTAATAAAGCGATCTGGGAATCTTGCCCAGATGCGCTTATGCTTTGACAGGGCTAGCAGTTTTAGCTGATTAAGCTACTGTAGTCCCTAATAATTTTTCGAGAATCTGCCTGCTAAGTCCGTCAACTTGTTGCTCTAAGGAAATCATAGCGGCTTGCTTTTGCTGCTCTATTTCAATTGCAGCTTTTTCTCTTTGCGCTTGAGCTTCCTGTTGTGCTTCGGCAATTTTCTGGGCTGTCACTTTTTTAGCGTCAGCTTGTGCTGCTTCTGCAACTGCTAGCGATTGTCTACGAGCATCTGCTAATTGCTGCTCATATTCCTGAGCTAAACGTTCAGCTTTCGCCAAACGTTCTTTAGCATCAAGGGTATTCGTTCGGATGTAGTTATCGCGATCGTCCAGTACCTTGGTCAGTGGCTTATAGAAAATTGCATTTAGCAAAGCTGCCAACAGCAGGAACTGCAATGCCATAAAGGGCAAGGTAGCATCGAAATCAAACATTTCTCTCCTCTTGAGGTTGGAGTAGCAGTTTTCATGGCTAGCAATAACATCCAACCTTTGATATTTTAGAGACCCATAGCCAAAAAGGGTCAAGGGATTTTGGATTTTAGATTTGCGATTTTGGATTAACACTAACCCAAAGGTTATTTTGTTCTGAGAATTTTAGATTGATAACCGACCAGTTTCGGAACATATACCGAAAACTTTTGATAATCCAAAATCCAAAATCCAAAATCTAAAATTGTTAATACCCAAAATCTTCCCGTCTGTAGAAACGTGATAATTCACGTCTCTACACCCACAAAACCTTTAGGGTTTAAGCAAAGGGGTTAGCGAATAGCAATACTAGGGCAATAACCAGACCGTAAATAGTCAGGGATTCCATGAATGCCAAGGTTAATAGCAGAGTACCGCGAATTTTTCCTTCTGCTTCGGGTTGACGAGCAATACCTTCTACTGCTTGACCAGCAGCATTACCTTGACCAATACCAGGGCCGATTGCAGCCAAACCAATTGCTAGAGCAGCAGCTAGAACTGAAGCAGCAGAAACTAATGGATCCATGTTGATTTTCCTTGCTTTAATTACAGAAATAACAAAAGTAGTAACTAGTTAAGACGTGTTTTTTCACGCTGCACCGAGTTCGCTGAAATCGCTTTTGCGATATTTTGAGCGTAGTTGCTCTTTTGAACTGTGCTAACAACTGAGGGCGTTAATGCTCCTCATGCTCTTCTTCGCCATGTCCTTCCATTGCCTCATGAATGTATGCCCCTGCTAGGGTAGCAAATACTAATGCTTGGATAGCACTGGTAAATAAACCCAAGGCCATTACAGGTAGAGGTATAAATAAAGGAACTAGCAACACTAACACCCCTACTACTAATTCATCTGCCAAGATGTTTCCGAAAAGCCGGAAGCTTAGGGAGAGGGGCTTAGTAAAATCTTCAAGAATAGCGATCGGCAACAGAATCGGAGTTGGCTCTATATACTTCTTGAAGTAGCCTAAACCCCGCTTGCTGAAACCTGCGTAAAAGTACGCTAAGGAGGTCAGCAATGCCAATGCTACCGTCGTATTGATGTCGTTGGTTGGTGCTGCCAATTCACCCGATGGTAGCTTGATTAGCTTCCAAGGAATGAGTGCGCCCGACCAGTTCGATACGAAGATAAACAAGAACAATGTACCAATAAATGGTACCCAAGGGCGGTACTCTTTCTCACCGAGTTGGTTTTTAGCCAAATCCCGAATAAATTCTAGGGCGTATTCCATCAAATTTTGGATGCCACTAGGAATTTTTTGGGCGTTGCGAGTAGCGGCTAGTGAAGCTATTACTAAAATGCTAATCACAAACCACGACGTGAGGAAAACTTGCCCATGAATTTTTAGGTTCCCCAATTGCCAGTAGAAATGTTGACCCACTTCTAATTCGGCTAGGGGAAAAGAATTAAAGGCGTTTAAGACACTAAGCATTTGCATTCTTCAAGCGTTTTCCCCAAGGTGCGAGGATGGGTGTATTCTCTTTGTGAGCCTGATTTTTTAAGAATCAGGATTGAACGCAGTTTGCACCATGTAGACGAGGAGGGTAGCTTTGTAAGTGAGAAATCCCAAAAATATAGGCAAAATATGTAGATCGTGCCATTGAGTTGCTAGTATAATCAACCCAATAACCAGAGCAAAACGATTTTTGCTGAGACTATTTTTCTCACCACCGAGTCGCTCAACGTCTTTAGCTAGCATCTTTAAGTAAACCACACCTGTACACGCCCCTATTAAATAATTCAGGGCAGTGTTTAGGGAATAAAAAATCCACACAGAGATAAATATTATCCCACTCAAGACAAGTGTGATCACCAATAACTTCTGGTAGAGTTGATGAAACTCATCCATAGAAGTATTGACTGGTTCTGCTTCCTCAAAACCAGGTTGAGCATCTTGTGGTGTTGTCGGATTCGGTGCAATTGATTCTTCTGACAAGCTCACGGGACTTGAAACCAGTACAGCTAACTTATGATGACTGCACATTCAGTCAGCTGAATCATATCACGATCCGGTAACAATACTTTAGAAAAAAACAATTAACTTCTTTTGCTAGTGGGATGAATCGGGGTTAGTACAGCTATGCCTATAATCGTGGTTTTGAGGGTGAAGTTTCAACGCAGAGGGGCGCAGAGGGGCGCGAAGATAAGAAATGCTGTATTTGGAGATTAGGGGTTAAAGAAGAGAGATTTTTTCATGTCGGGTGGAATACTCTTGTGATTGGGGTGAATCAATATCCTCTCATTGAGTTTTTTGGAGTTTCCAGCTAGTGCTTTTGTTTGGGTATGAAGTCAGGTTTGAGTAAATCAGTCAGTGTTGCGGAGTGTTTTGTGGAGAAGCGACTGGTCGCTAAATACTTCACTACTGCTGAGTTTAAGCAAATTCTGACTTGTAGGGTTGTTCATCCCCAGTTTTTAAGCATCTGCTGGATACACTTCTACTTTACATGAGATTTAGCTCAAAGGGTTGTGGGCGATCGCCACCGATGGGCAAAACGCGATCGCTATTTAAGCAAGCTGGAGGTATGATTAAGCTGGTGTTAATATCAACAACTGCTGTTGCATTAGGGTTCTCACTCCGTTTAACCCTAGTTGTATTTCTGTTAAAATCTCTGCCACGGTGGAATTACCATCACACTTTTGTAGAAACTCAAACTCTGTTTCTGAGAAGTTAATAATCTGATAGTCGTAGTTAAACACGCATTTACTAGGAAATCCGTCAATACAAGGATTTAGTTCGGGAATTGCTGATAGTAGGGCGTTATCGTTTGACCAGTCGGCTTTGATAATGGGTGGACGACCGAGGAAAAATTCGTAGTGAGTTACTTCTGGGTCGAGTAATTCTATTAAACGGTAATTTTGGCGTTTACTCAATTCTTCAGCTCGTTCAATTAACTCTGGTGCTTTACCCAAGAGTCTCTCTAAATTCCAAAAGCTAGGATTTGAGAAGCCAATAAACTCTAATCCCGACGCATCAATGAGTTCAAACAGGGTATCAATGTTGTAGTCAATCTCCTGGGGATGAACATACATATCAGCAAAGCATTCATCCCTTTGGTTTTCCATTGACCAGCGTTCTTTTTCGCGCTTTAGAAGCCGACTGTTTTCTGGGAGAGAAGCAAATATTTTTCGTCCGACTTGTACACTGTCAGGGTAATCGCCTCTTTTCTCATTTTGCAGGAGTGCGATCGCTTTTTGCATTAACTGAATTTCCCAGCGTCCCAACTCCCCATACACAAAAATGTGCATCAAACCACCAGGTGCTAACTTTTTCGCTAAGGCTTTTATCCCACGGATGGGGTCGGGTAGGTGATGTAAGACACCCACGCAGTTAATTAAATCAAACTCACCTGGTAACTGCTCAACATCGTACAAACTCAGGTGATGAAATTCTACACGGTCAGCACCAGAACGTTGACAGCGTTCTTTCGCTACCTCTAAAGTCCCAGAACTCAGGTCAATTCCTACGACCTGTGCTTGGGGGTTGAGATGTACCAAATATTCCGTTCCCACACCTGAACCACAACCAGCATCTAAAATGCGGATATTTTGCTTTGGTGGTTTCCGTCCGGTACAAAAACTGTAAGCTGCTAACCAATTCCATCGCCAATTGTAGCCAGGGGGTGGTTCATCTAGGATGGGTTCTGGCGGGAAAGGGTAAGTATCGTAGAGTTTGGCGACAGCATTACTAACAGTTTGGGGGTCGGACATGATGAGGAACAACGCAGCATTTCTGAGTTTAGCGGATAGGTGTAATTAGGGCAAATCGCCTAATTTGAACTGTCAAAGAAACAGACTTTTTAAACAACCTCTTAGAAGAAAGCATTATCAATAAAATCGAATCAAAAGAAAAGTTCTTAAGTATAAAAAAATTAGCCCTCAATTTAGGCATCTTTTTTCAATCAATATTAAAAGATTTACGACTAATCAAATTTTGATTTGTGCTGTAATTGCGATGTATGAATAATACTTCAGGTAATCATTCAGTAAAAATACCCTTATTTAAGCATATATAAACTAATAGAATTTAACTAATACAGGTATTATAATTTACTAAATCAGGAGTATCGGATGTCGATAGGACTACCTGAATTTGTAGAAAATCCAGAAAATCGTTGCCCAGTAATTCTTTTACTTGATACCTCTGGCTCTATGTCAGGTCAGCGTATACAGGAATTAAATCGAGGATTGGCAGCCTTTAAGGAAGATGTTTTGAAAGATGCTCAAGCTTCCCTGAGTGTGGAAGTGGCTATTGTCACCTTTGGCCCAGTGCGGCTGACGCAAGATTTTGTGACTATAGACCAATTTACATCGCCCAAGCTAGAAGCAGATGGTGTGACACCAATGGGTCAGGCGATAGAGTACGCTTTGGATTTGTTGGAAACCCGGAAACAGACTTATAAAGATAACGGTATTCTTTACTATCGTCCTTGGGTATTTTTAATTACTGATGGTGCGCCGACTGATTATTGGGAAGGTGCAGCGCAAAGGGTGAGGGAAGCAGAAGAAAGTCGTAGACTGTCATTTTTTACTGTTGCTGTCCAGGATGCGGATATGAATAAACTCAGACAAATTGCTCCGCCTCAACGTCCACCAGTGATATTGAATGGGTTAGATTTTCGTTCTTTATTTGTTTGGCTTTCTACTTCCATGAAACGGGTTTCTAGTGGCAAAGTAGGCGAAGCTGTAGCATTACCGCCTGTGGGATGGGGTCAAATTACCGCATAGATTTTGAGGATTTGTTGTGGGTTGGAAAGAAATTGCTCGTTCTGCAACGGGAACGAGTCATCAAAGTCAGGGAATACCTTGTCAAGACTACGGGTGTTGTCGCATTTTTAATGATGTGATTGTGGGCGCGGTTGCTGATGGTGCTGGTAGTGCTAAATATGCTGATGTTGGTTCTAAATTGGCAGTAGAAACAGTAATCAAATGTTTTTCTGATATTAATGAATATCCTGAAAATCAAGAAGAACTAGAGCCAAATTTTTCTCAACCAATGTGTCAAGCAGAAGCAGCGAAATTGTTTACTAAAATTGTGAACGGAGTTATTCAAGAATTAAACAAACAGGCATCTAAAGAAGATTATTCAATCAATGATTTAGCTTGTACTCTTTTAGTTTTTGTGGCTACTCCCCACTGGCTTGCAGCTATGCAAATTGGAGATGGATTTATTGTAGTGCGCCCTGAAAAATCAGAAGAATATCAACTGTTATTTCATCCAGATAAAGGTGAATTCGCCAATGAAACGACCTTTATTACTTCAAATAATTCACTACAAGAAATGCAGGTGAAGGTTATTCCAGGAGAACAAGCGTTTATTTGTGCGTCTACTGATGGGCTGGAAAAAGTCGCTATTCGTTTAAATGACTGGACACCATTTCCACCTTTCTTTAAACCTTTTGAGGAATACTTGCAGGAAACATCAAATCCAAAAAAAAACTATGAATATGTGGATGTTTTCCTCAACTCTGAAAGGCTAAATTCGCGCACTGATGATGATAAAACGTTACTTCTGTCCCTTTGGGAAAAAGAGTAAATTTTTATGACGATTCTCATCTGTGGTAGTACGAGTGAATCAATTACTCTCTTGGGTGAACCGATAGCTAGTGGTGGTGAAGGTAAGATTTGGCGAACTAATCACGGTCATTTAGCAAAAATTTATAACTCGCCACCAACTCCAGAAAGTGTGCAGAAGTTAGCGGTGATGATAGCACACCCACCTACAGAGCCAAATTCTCATCTTAATCAGATTTCTTTTGGTTGGCCTAAGTCGTCGCTGAAAAATTCTCAAGGTGATTGTGTAGGCTTTTTGATGCCAGAAATTAAGGGTGGAAAAGAACTCATTAATATATACAATCCCCAGCTTCGTAAGAGGCTCAAACTTCAAGTTGATTGGCGTTTTTTACACGTAACGGCACAGAATCTTGCTTCAATTATTGCTGCACTTCACACGGCTAGGTACGTATTAGGTGACATTAAGCCGCAAAATATTCTTGTCAATAATCGGGCTTTAACTTCAATTATTGATACAGATTCTTTTCAGGTTCGTAATCCGAACAATGGCAAAATTTATCGTTGTCTAGTTGCTTCCCCAGGCTATACACCAGCCGAGTTGATTGGGCAAGATATTTCTAGCATTGAGCAAACGGAAGTACACGATCGCTTCCGTTTAGCAGTCATTATCTATCAATTATTGTTTAGTGGTCAAACTCCTGTTGAGGGAAAGTGGATAGGTGCGGGGGAAACTCCAGAACCCAATGAACTTATCCGTCAGGGTTTATGGCTGTATGCACCAAATAATCTCTTGCAACCTGTAAACAGGACAATTCCCCTTGAGATTGTTCATCCAGAGATTCAGCGATGTTTTCTCAGATGCTTTAACGATGGTTATCAAAATCCTCATCTACGTCCAACAGCTATGGAGTGGTTACAAGCGTTAAAGGTCGCTAGTAATGAGCTAATTCTATGCGGGAGGGTAGACAGTCACTACTATAGCCAAACTTATGGTAAATGCTATTGGTGTGATCGCTCTATGCGACTCGATGTTGATATATTCCCTAACGTTGCTAGAATAAAACAAAATACTATTGTTGAATCAATATCAAAAACTAAAGCTTTTGCCCCAGATAAAATTATAGAAATTACTAGACTCAAACAACAATCTGCTTTTGCTATATCACCTGATGCAGATAAAATTATAGAAAACGTCGCAAAGTACGTTATCCTTGGGTTTGGATTATTCTGTTATTTGGTTCACGGTTTGTCTGCTATGTTTGTTTGGTTTGCTTGGTTTTCTTTTGTTTGGCTTTGCTTTTGTTTAATTCGTAGACAATAATATATAGAGTTTTTCTCAGAGGTTTTCAAAAAAGGATGACAAATATCAGCAGCTAAGATTTGTTATACCTTAAGATACTGTCCAATCTTCTAAACGTAAATTAGGTACTTTTTCAAAATCTTTCCGGTTGCGAGTTACTAAAATTCCATCTACCGACAGGGTAATTGCGGCAATACGCAAATCTTGAGTCCCAATACGAATTCTTTGACGAATCAAATCTTGGTAGAAATTGATAGCATGATGATCAAATCCTAGTGATCTGACATTTTTGAAAAACTCTAAAGTCACTTCTAATTTGGAATATGCTAATAGCAATGTATCAGAAGAGGAAGCTTTTCTGATGACATTAAACCTCCCACGCAGTTGTTCTTCAACTGTAATTATCGTGATGGCAATGTCTTCAGGATTGACTACATTGATATGCTGTATAATCACCGGATGTCTCTGTTGAAAAAGTGAGACGTGATCAGTATCAAGTATCCACAAACTCACTTAGTTTTAGTCTCCGCATCAATTTGCCGATAATATTCCTCCATTTGTGCGTCAAGTTCACTCCGTTCAGCTTCTATATATGCTAGTACCTCGTCAAACTGAGGATCATCTTTAAACATACCCGCAAATTTTAACCAAGGATTTTTTACAACTTCAGTTGCTGGAATTTCTACAGTTATAATTTTGGCAGTCTCTAAGCGACTTTGCAAACTTTGAATGAGGGTTTCTATCGCTGCTGTTTCTGTATTTCCTAAAGCTTGGCAATCTGGTAAACCTAGCAATGTTGCTTTAAATGTGCCATCTTGTTGGTTTTCAATTAAGACATCATAAGTTAACTTAGGTGCAGTATTGCTAGGAGAAGTTTTTACAACTAAATTCATGATATTTTAACCTGCAAATTCTTTATTGATTATAACTTTGCAGCAATCTACTTACTTTCTAACCTTGAGTTCGTAGTGTACCCCTCCGGGGTGAATCCTATGGATACGCTACGCGCCAGCTTCCCGTAGGGAACGCAGGGAGAATTTTCGTCCTCGCAGGAGCACTAAAGTGCTGAATACAAACGTTTTGTTATTTACACGCTCTTACTTAGGCGGTGATTTTTTCATAATAATATTGTTTTTAGCGATCGCTCTCATGGTGTACAACCAGTCAGAATTTGACTTGGTTTCTTCCCAATCTCCATGAGAGAGCAAAGGCAAATGAGAACATTTTGGGAGATTTCGTTAAAAAAAGTAACAAAAATTAGATGTTGTCTCAGGAGAGAAAGAGTATGTACTTATTGATCTACAGGGATCGAGACTAAAAATCTACATACTTCTTAATAATTCAACAGTGCAAACGCAAAACGTTCTAATCTAAAAGCTGACTGGGTTAATTTTACTGGCAATTTTGTAAGCAGTAATCACAACGCATGAAAAGACCTATGTGTCAAGCCTCAAGCAACCCAGACTTAACACATAAATTATTATGATGGGAGTTTTACAAATCAATGAGTGTTAAGGCAAGTGGTGGAAGCTCAGTTGCGCGCCCGCAACTATATCAAACCTTGGCGGTAGCAACCATTTCCCAAGCAGAGCAACAAGACCGCTTTTTGGGTAATGGGGAACTAAAAGAACTAGCAACTTATTTTGCATCTGGAGCAAAGCGGTTAGAAATTGCCCAGACCCTCACAGACAATTCAGAGATTATCGTATCCCGCGCAGCTAACCGGATTTTTGTCGGTGGTTCGCCAATGGCTTTTTTAGAAAAGCCCAGAGAACAAGAACTGGTGATGGCTGCGGCTGCTGTCGGTGGTGGTGAAAATGTTGCAGAAGGAATGAAACTAGGAACTGTAACCTACGTGGAAACGCGTGGTGGTTTCTTAGAAAATTTGCGTTCCATATTCAACACATCTCCTAGTGGCCCAACCCCCGCAGGATTTAGACCAATTAACGTTGCGCGTTACGGCCCCAGCAACATGGCCAAGAGCTTACGGGATTTATCCTGGTTCTTGCGCTATGCTACTTATGCGATCGTGGCTGGCGACCCTAATATCATTGCGGTGAATACGCGTGGTTTGCGGGAAATTATTGAAAATGCCTGTTCTGGGGAAGCGACTTTAGTAGCTTTGCAAGAAATTAGATCAGCATCGCTGTCTTACTTTCGTAAAGATCCTGAAGCCACAGATATTGTGACTCAGTACATGGATGTGTTGTTGACAGAGTTCAAAGCTGCAACACCTTCTACTAAAGTGCGTCAACGTCCCTCTGGCGACCAACAAGGTTTACAACTACCTCAAATCTACTTCAACGCATCCGAAAAAAGACCCAAGTTTGTCATGAAGACTGGGTTATCAACTAGCGAAAAAAATGAGGTCATCAAAGCAGCTTATCGGCAAATCTTTGAGCGCGATATTACCCGTGCTTACAGCTTGTCAATCTCTGACTTAGAATCCAAAGTGAAAAACGGCGACATCTCTATGAAAGAGTTTGTCCGTCGCTTGACCAAATCTCCCCTTTACCAAAAACAGTTTTACCAACCTTTTATTAACAGCCGCGTTATTGAACTAGCTTTCCGTCACATATTGGGACGGGGGCCAAGTAGCCGTGAAGAAGTACAAAAATACTTCTCGATTATTTCTAACGGCGGTCTATCAGCATTAGTAGATGCTTTGGTAGATTCTCAAGAGTACAGCGACTATTTTGGGGAAGAAACAGTACCTTACCTGCGTGGTCTGGGTCAAGAAGCACAAGAATGTCGTAACTGGGGTCCACAACAAGACCTGTTTAATTACAGTGCGCCTTTCCGCAAAGTACCTCAATTTATCACAACATTTGCGGCTTACGAACAGCCACTACCCGACCAGCATCCTTACGGTTCTGGTAACGACCCCTTGGAAATTCAGTTTGGGGCAATTTTCCCGAAAGAAACTCGCAACCCCAGCACCAGTCCTGCACCTTTTGGTAAGGATACAAGACGGATCTTGATTCACCAAGGCCCTGGGATTAATAACCAACTGAGCAACCCTGGTGCTAGAGGTATCGCACCTGGTACTCTCGGCGCGAAGGTGTTCAAGTTAGATCAATTGCCTGGCACAATTGGTAAAAAGGCTGCTAAGGGTGCAAGCGTTAAGTTCTCGGAAAGCTCTACTCAAGCAGTAATTAGAGCTACTTATTTGCAAGTTTTTGGACGCGACCTTTACGAAGGTCAACGGCTAAAAGTGCAAGAAATTAAGCTGGAAAATGGCGAAATTTCTCTACGGGAGTTTGTCCGCGCTTTGGCGAAGTCGGATATATTCCGCAAAATGTACTGGACATCGCTTTATGTTTGTAAAGCCATTGAGTACATTCACCGCCGCTTGTTAGGTCGTCCTACCTACGGTCGTCAAGAAATTAACAAATACTTTGATATAGCCTCGAAAAAAGGCTTCTATGCTGTAGTTGATGCCATTCTGGACAGCGTAGAGTATAGCGAAGCCTTTGGAGAAGATACCGTTCCTTACGAACGCTATCTAACTCCGGCTGGTGTATCACAACGTCAATTGCGCGTTGGTAGTATTCGTGAAGATGTGGGTGCAAAAGTTGAAAAACAAGTTACACCACGCTTTGTAGAACTGGCTACAGTTACAGAAAAACGTCCAGAAGCAGAAGTAGACCTCCGCATTAACCAAGGTGTTACCAAGCAACGGGAACAAACGAAGGTCTTTAAACTAGTAGCAAATACTGTTGATAAAGTCGCAGTCAAAATTTTGATTAATGCGGCTTACCGCCAGATTTTTGAACGTGATATTGCACCTTACATTGTTAAAAACGAATTTACAGTTTTAGAAAGCAAGTTGGGTAACGGCGAAATCAGCGTTAAAGAATTTATTGAAGGTTTGGGTTACTCTAACCTCTACTTGAAGGAATTCTACACACCCTACCCCAACACCAAAGTAATTGAGTTGGGAACTAAGCACTTCCTGGGACGCGCACCGCTTGATCAGGCAGAAATCCGCAAGTATAACCAGATTTTGGCTACCCAAGGGATCCGCGCCTTTATTGCGGCGTTGATGAATAGCCAGGAGTATAGTGAGGTATTTGGTGAAGATACCGTACCTTATCGTCGCTTCCCCACCCTACCAGCTGCGAACTTCCCCAATACCCAAAGACTGTACAACCAACTCACCAAGCAAAACGACGATGTGGTTGTACCTAGCTTTAAGACTGTAAAATCGCGCATTGACTCTGATAAGACACCAATTTTAGCAAAGGCGATCGCAGATTTAGCTGCTGAGGCTAAACCCTCCTTTGTGGAATTGAGTCGTTCTTCCAACGATGGCGGCGGACAATCTCTAGAAGTGACTCGCCAACCCATTCGCATTCACCGTCTCACTGATGCTACAACCCAAGCACCAGTAGTCATCAACGCTATTTACTCTCAGGTAATGGATGTATTTAGCAGCGAAGTTCCTGAGTATTTACGTCGTTCTGACCTGGAAAGTAAACTCAGCAACGGTGAAATTTCCGTGCGCGAGTTTGTGCAAGAACTAGCTAGTTCTGATATCTATTGTCAACGCTTCTGTACGCCTTATCCTTCTGCTAAGGTAGTTGAACTCCTGTTCCGCCACCTGTTGGGACGTGCGCCAGCTAGCCAAGACGAAATTAGCCAATATAACAACCTATTGGCTGATGGAGGTTTGCGTGCTGCTGTCGCAGCCATTATGAATAGCGCAGAATATAGCGGCTACTTTGGTGAAGATGTAGTTCCATACTCACGAGTGTCAGCATAACTATTTTGGTAGTGTGCAAGTTCGCTCGTTGCTCAGGGACTGGGGATTGAGGATTGGGGACTGGGGAAATTTTTCCCCATACCTCACTCCTAATACCCAGCCCCTAATCTCATATTGGCTTGTAATAACTGTGGCGATCGCGGCAAATCTGAAAATAAATATTACAAACTGTTAAGAGTAGCAATAAATGCTCAACAGAATGCCGGAGAATATTTTGCGTAAGGTAGTTGAGTTTTCAAGCTTGTGTAGTTGTATTAACTCAAGCAACCTCGTAATCTGAAGACAGAAGCAGTTACTCATTTAACTGCTGTGTCTGTAGGATGAGAGTAAAATCTCAGCCCGACCAACTTTAAAGTCGCACCAGTTTAATCAAATTCTGGTTTTATTTCGTACTGGAGGAATCCATTAATGAGTATCGTCACGAAGTCCATCGTGAATGCTGACGCAGAAGCCCGCTACCTCAGCCCTGGCGAACTAAGTCGGATCAAGAGCTTCGTTGCTGGTGGCGCACAACGCCTCCGCATCGCTCAAGTATTGACCGAAAACCGCGAGCGTATCGTTAAGCAAGCTGGCGACCAACTTTTCCAAAAGCGTCCTGATGTTGTTTCCCCTGGTGGTAACGCTTACGGTCAAGAAATGACAGCTACCTGTCTGCGTGACCTAGACTATTACCTCCGCCTCGTTACCTACGGAATCGTTGCTGGTGACGTTACCCCCATCGAAGAAATCGGTATCGTTGGTGTACGTGAAATGTACAAATCCCTCGGTACACCCATCGATGCAGTTGCTGGTGGTGTTGCCGCTATGAAGAGCGTAGCTGCTGGCTTGTTGTCTGCTGAAGACGCTGGCGAAGCTGGTGCTTACTTTGACTACGTTGTTGGTGCAATGCAGTAGTTGGAAACCGTTTCCAAAGCACGAAACTGAAATCTATTGCAATAAGGTTGGAAATAAGGAAATAACAACATGCAAGACGCAATTACCTCTGTAATTAACTCCTCTGACGTTCAAGGTAAGTACCTTGACACCTCAGCTTTAGAAAAACTCAAAGGCTACTTCGCTACTGGCGAACTACGTGTACGTGCTGCTACCACCATCAGCGCAAACGCAGCTGCAATTGTTAAAGAAGCTGTAGCTAAATCTTTGTTGTACTCTGATATCACCCGTCCCGGTGGTAATATGTACACCACCCGCCGCTACGCTGCTTGTATCCGTGACTTGGATTACTACCTACGCTACGCTACCTACGCTATGCTAGCTGGCGATCCTTCCATCTTGGATGAGCGCGTACTCAACGGTTTGAAAGAAACCTACAACTCCTTGGGTGTACCAGTTGGAGCTACCGTTCAAGCTATCCAAGCAATTAAAGAAGTAACTGCTAGCTTGGTTGGTCCTGACGCTGGTAAAGAAATGGGCGTTTACTTCGACTACATCTCCTCTGGCTTGAGCTAAGAGTTAGATTGCACTTAAGTCATTAAGTGCGCTTATATTAAGGTCTGGAAATCAACTGTGAGTGCTAGAACATCTAGACGCTTATTTAACTAAATATGAGTTATGAGTGTTAGCTGTCTAGTATTGATGTTTGATTTCCAGCCTTTGAAAGATTAATTAGAAATCTGGGTAAAATTCATCATCCCATTTTTGAAATAAAAAAGTTTTCATACTCACCACAGGAGAATCAAGATATGGCTCGCTTATTTAAAATTACAGCTTGCGTTCCTAGCCAAACCCGGATTCGTACCCAACGCGAACTACAAAACACCTACTTTACTAAGCTTGTTCCTTACGAAAACTGGTTCTCTGAACAGCAACGGATTCAAAAAATGGGTGGCAAAATCGTTAAGGTGGAACTCGCCACTGGTAAGCAAGGTTCTAATGCGGGTTTGCTGTAATTGCTATAGTTTTAAAATTTATTATAAGAAGAAGTTGTCAAAGAGGTCTAATTAGACCTCTTTATTTTTGCTTGCTGACAAAGTTTTGAAAGTTAAAAGTCGAACATCTTTACAAGGCGATATCCTCTAGTATAAAGGGGGACAGGAGATACTAGATTGAGCTTCTCTTTCGCCTGCTCAACAGTTTCATCAAAGACAATGAGAGTGTCGTGACCAACCTTTAGCCAGTCTTCATAAGGTACACTCATATCTTCTTCTACACCCCCAACATTGGGTGCAACCATCGCCCGATAAGCTTCATTAAATTTTCTGCGGAAGCGAAAATCAACGGAAATTCTCAACCCTTCAGATTTTCTTCTGACTGTCTGGTGCAATCCACGAGCATCATTGAAATACATAGTACCGTGCTGTAGTTTTGCTTCCTGGTAAGAAACGACCATCGGAATATCTCGCCCTTCATCAAAGTCGGACATCACTCGCATCGCCTGTAGTTCCATTTCGTGGGGCATTTCACCTGCTTCAATGGTGATATTCTCAATGTCACCAAATAGCGGTAAAACAACTACAGTCGCATCTGCTGGAACACCTGCCCACACGTCGCTATGGCACTTGGAACTAGTAAAGGGCAAACGCAGTTTCTCCGCATCAGTCTGTCCATAAACCATGCGTAGATTTACTGGTAAATCTACTGCATCAATCAGGTCATTTCCTCCTAGAGTGTAAAAAGCCTCAGCTACAGTCTTTTGAAACAAGTTAAAAGCTAGAGTGTGTTCTTTCTTGGGCATTAACAGACCAGTACCCATATAGTTGGGCAGATTGTTTCTAGCGTCTAATAGCCTTTGCAGCATTTCCGCTTCAGAAAGAATGATGGGACTATTTAGACAAGCTGAAATATAAGCTGCGGCAGCAAATTGAATTTGTTGGAATAATTCAAGCGGCAATGTGTGTTCAAACAGCAGTCGGTAATCTCGCCTTGTCGCCATTTTATCAGCCAGTTCATCGAAGAGGCGATCGCCCAACTCGGAAAATGCGATCGCCTGTTCATATTCTGACTGAGCTTGTAGCAATGATTCAGTTAATAGTCCTTGCATCATTTATTTTTATCAAACTATTTCAATAACTTGTATTCTTACTGCTATTTCGTTTTTTGAACGAATCCTCTCATTAAAAACTACCAAAATTTTTCATTATTTAACTTCGTAAAATATACTGTTTTTAGATTGCCATAATCTTGATAGAAAAAGAAAAGACTGCACCAGATTTTAAATTATAGATAAAGAGCAAAATTCAATATTTTCTATTTCTAAATAAAAAATATTATATGAAGCTAACAATATAATTAAAGAGATAAAAATTCATAAAGTTAAATTTAAATTAGATGGGATTTTTAAAGAAAATAATAAGCAAGACATTGCTGCCAATACTTTTAAATATTTAAATCTTGAAAATATCCATGTTCTGGGTTTTCTAAGGATCAAGTAATTAAAAATCAGCAATATCAACATTAAAAATAAAATTAGACCATGATAAAACATAAATACCCTGAAGGTAAGCACCCAGCATTGTGTAAATAGCTAAAATAAAAATGTTCAAAAATGAAAATACTAAATAATGAAATATCCACGAGAGAGTTATACAATAACACCGCCTCTCATTGGATTAGAGAACAACCTATTTCTCTCTCAGACTTTACAGCACGCCCTTTCGTATTAGAGCTTTGCGAACCAATTAATCAAATGCAGGTACTAGACCTTGGCTGCGGTGAAGGTTACTGCACTAGAGAATTATGTCGGCGTGGAGCTGCACAAGTCTATGGAATAGACATTTCCCAAGGGATGATTGAAGCAGCACGCCTGCAAGAAAAACAAAATCCTCTCGGTATTAACTACGAAATCGGTTGTTCTACCAACCTCAAGCAGTTTGGTAACGGTGAAATAGACTTAGTTGTTGCTGTTTTCTTATTTAATTATTTGACTATTGCTCAAACCCAGGAATGTATGGCAGAAGTTGCACGCATTCTTCGTCCTGGCGGTCGGTTCATATTTAGCGTTCCTCATCCATCCTTTCCCTATATGCGGGAAGCCACATATCCTTTCTATTTTCAAGTTGATGGTAATGGCTACTTCAGCAAGCGAGATCAGCAATTTCCCGGACGTATTTGGAAACGAGATGGTTCTTGGTTAAATGTGCAATTGATTCATAAAACTTTTGAGGATTACTTTAATTCCCTTAACGTTGCAGGCTTCAATACGATGCCAGTTATAAAGGAATTACGTGTTACCCCGGAGCATATAGCATTAGATGAATCATTTTTTAGCCCTTTACTTGACCTACCCCTACATCTAGCAATACAAGTATCAAAATAAAACATTATGTCATCTTTAGTAAAAAACTCTTTCCGCGAAATTACGGTTAATCATTCGCTATGGAAGCATGAGTTCTTAACTCGGTGTCGTACTAGTAACTTGTGCCTCCAAGACGTGCAGATACTAGCTGTTCAAATGTACAAATTTTCTAAGGAATTTAATCGCATTCTGGCCAGTATCTTATCTTGTTGCCAAGATGAAGCCACTCAGTTGGTTATCCTAGAAAACTTATTTGACGAAATGGGACAAGGAGATGTAAACCAGTCTCACCCAGAATTATTTCGTCGATTTACCCGCGCACTAGGAATTGATGACAAAACTCTAGCTGCACTGCCAACTGCACCGGAAACTCTGGCTTTAATAGAAACTTACTTGAGAATCCCACATCAGTATGGCTACTTAGCTGCATTGGGTGCAGTCTGTTATGCTTCTGAAGGGATTGTTAGTTCTCTGTACACGCAACTATATACGGGAATTGTAGGATCTGCTCCTTTCCCGAAAGAAGCACTCATTTTTTTTGAAGTCCATATTGATGTAGATGATAGTCATGCGGCAAAACTAGCAGCAGTAATTGAGCCTCATATCGTTGCCATGAGTGAGGAGGATATCAAAGTTAAGCTAGCTATTGTAGAAGCGATGGATGCTCGTGTTCAATTTTTCAATGGAATTCAGCGTCAAATCTCTAAATACTCTCAATATAGTTTCTTTCCTGACTCATTACTTCTTCTTAACTCATAACTATAGATGAATAGAAAGGGTGTAAACACTGATGCCGAGATAGCAACTTGTAGCACTAGAATTTAGTCAGCCCTGATTAATTTATTAGTACATCACCAAGTATCAAAAAGGGGGATTGAGGCTCAAGGCTCGTAATTTTTGTTGAACACAAGCTTACTGCCCACTACTTTAATCGCACTCATTAGTCTTTCAGGGGAGCATACTCTAACAATTGTGTATATACGCATCAAATTATGTATTCGTTAAATCAAGTCAAGTTTTGATGGAGGACAACTAGTTTATTTCAACAAATTTTGTAGGTAATGACAACAGCACTAAGTATGAGCTAAGTACAGTTTTTAGAGGCGGCTTCTATGTATGGATTAGTGAACAAGGCAATTCAAGATATGGTGTGTAGTCGCTTTGGTGAAAAGATATGGAAAGAAATTAAGCAGAAAGCTGAGGTAGATGTAGACGTTTTCATTAGCATGGAAGGCTACCCCGATGACCTTACCCACAAGCTAGTAAAAGCTGCTAGTGTTGTTCTCAATTTATCTCCATCAGAGATTATGCAAGCTTTTGGAGAATTTTGGGTGAAATACACATCTGAGGAAGGCTATGGGGAAATGATGGATATGAGTGGGGATACACTACCTGAGTTTTTAGAAAATCTGGATAATCTTCATGCTCGTGTGGGTGTTAGTTTTCCTAAATTGCAACCCCCATCATTTGAGTGTAGTGATATGGAAGAAACTACTTTAAATCTACACTATCGATCTGACAGAGAAGGACTAGCTCCTATGATTCTTGGTTTAGTTAAGGGATTAGGAACGCGGTTTGATACAGAAGTAGATATTACCCAAACTCAGAGTCGAGATGATGGTGCTGAACATGATGAATTTTTAGTGAAATATAAACCAAACTGAGCAATATATGAATGGCTACTCCTTACTTAAGTCTCTCACCAGAACTTTTTGCTCAAGCTTTTCCATTCCACTTTGTTTTTAACCAGAAGCGAGAAATTTTACAGGCTGGTGATGTTCTAGAACGCATCAGTTCTGAACCACTGATTGGTAGTCAGATTGAGCAACATTTCCAGATTAATCGTCCGAATATTCCAGTTGATTTCGATAATATTCACAAAAAATCCCGTTCTCTTTTCATTTTGGAGTTTATTCAGAATGGAATGCTCCTGAAGGGACAAATAATGTATCATAAAGAACAGGATGTCATATTTTTTCTAGGTTCTCCTTGGATTACTGATACAGCCAGTCTTCCTCCTCTTGGCATTAAACTAAAAGATTTTGCAATTCACGATCCAATTGCTGATTTTCTATTTCTATTACAAGCCAAGAATACTTCTCTAGCTGATACTGAAAAGTTAACAGCAGAACTTACTCAGCAACGCGCACAGTTACGGAGTGCGCTGCAAATTAAGGATAATTTAACTCAAATTGCTCAAAGACAAGCTAAGGAATTGCAAAAATCCCTAAAAGAGCTAAAGCAAACTCAAGCCCAATTAATTCAAGCCGAAAAAATGTCTAGTTTAGGGCAGTTAGTCGCTGGTATAGCTCACGAAATTAATAATCCAGTTAACTTTATCTACGGGAACTTAAAGTATATTAGGGAATATATCAACGATCTGATGCAGCTTGTAAATCTTTATCAGAAGTTTCATAACAATCCTGATCCAGAAATTCAAGATTATATTAGATTAATTGATTTAAATTTCCTACTTGATGATTTACCAAAAATATTAAACTCTATGGAGGTAGGAACTGAACGTATCACGGAGATTGTCTTATCTCTAAGAAATTTCTCTCGTCTTGATGAGGCAGATATCAAAAAGGTTGATATTCACCAAGGAATTGATAGTACCTTATTAATTTTGCAAAATAGATTCAAGGAAAAAGCTGATCATCCCAGAATAGAAATAGTCAAAAATTACGGGAATTTACCTTTAATAGAGTGCTATCCTGGGCAGCTCAATCAAGTTTTCATGAATATTATCAGTAATGCAATTGATGCCTTAGATGTTTGCTACAGTGAACGTTCTATTATAGAAAGATGTGCTAGTCACAATCAAATTACAATTACGACAGAAGTCTTAGAAACAAATTGTGTGTCCATTAGAATTGCTGATAATGGTTCAGGAATCACAGAAGCAATTAAGGAACGACTGTTTGATCCGTTTTTCACAACGAAGCCTGTAGGTAAAGGTACAGGATTAGGCTTGTCAATCAGTTATCAGATTGTTGTTGAAAAGCACAAGGGAAAACTAAGATGCTCATCAGAAATTGGTAAAGGGACAGAGTTCTGTATTGAAATTCCCTTATTTATAAGTAGCTATGTCGTTCACGAAGATAAATCGCTGATTTTTGTGGGATAAATATCTTAATTAACCTGAGTTTGGGATAAGATGAAACCTTGATTGTACCGTTGCTTGATTCTGCGATATGTCAATGTGTTTGCGTTGTTTCAGTTAACCAACGCGGAATAAATTTTCTTAACCAGAACTGACATTAATTATCAAGTTTAATGTAGGCAGCTAATAGTCATTTTCTTAAAAGTAGGTTAAAAAATTATTCTACACTCATATTGAGACTACTGTTTAAGAGATTACTTGTCCCTAATATGAATAGACTATTGATAATTACAGAAAGATATACACCAGACCTTGGAGGCTTGGCTAGTAGTGCCACACGACTTGTTGGAATACTGTGTCAACTAGGTATAGAAGTTGATGTTATTACCTGGAGTCGTTACTTACAACCGGGTGAAGTTTTGCCACCAGAATCTTTAGAGATTAAGCCTCGTGTTTATCGCATAGGGTTATATCGGCATTGGGATATGACTATGCCTCATACATTAAATTTCCTAGAATGGTTACATCAAACTCGTAATTATGATGCTGTATGGGGGCATTATCTTTTTCCTAGTGGTTTTATAGCCACTTGGTTTGCCAAACTTCAGGGACTAGTCAGCACTGTTAGTGCGCGGGGTAATGATATTGACAGACAAATGTTTCCACCTGGAGATTTTGCGCGTTTGCAGTGGACGTTGCAAAATACCGATGTAATCACGGCGGTAAGTGCTGATATAGGTCGGAAGATTCAGCTATTGAGTGGGCGTGATGATGTGTTGGTGTTGAAAAATACTGTTGATACAGAAATATTTTTTCCCTGGAATGAGAGTTCGCAGAATCCCACGGCTACAAAGGAAGAGGTGTTTACAGGGAACGATAATCTTCGGAATAGTTTGGGAATTGCCCCTGATGAAGTCGTACTGGGGTTTTGTGGGGAATTGAGGGAAAAGAAAGGGCAACAGTTTTTATTAAATGCTTTAACTACGGTTCGCCAACAACGTCCGGCTTGTCTACTAATTATTGGTGAAATTAGGGCTGCTCAAGAATCTGTATTGCAATTGTATGCTAGTCATCAGCCAGAAGATGCTCAACGAGTGATTGTCACTGGACATTTATCTAATCCGGAAACAGTAGCTGCCTATCTGCGGTTGTGTGATCTTTATCTTCAGCCTTCACTGTGGGAAGGAATGCCCAATGCGTTGTTAGAGGCTATGGCTTGCGGTTGTTGCTGTATTGCTAGTGATGCGGGTGGGATTCCAGAAATTATCTCGCATGGGGAAAACGGATTTTTACTGTCTCGTTCTCAGTTGCACAAGTTGGGCGAGGCTGTGCTGGAATGTTTAGCAATGCCATTAGAGGAACAAAATAGAGTTCAGCAAGCAGCACGCGATCGCATCTTAACTACCCATTCTATCACTCAAGAAAAACAGCAACTTCAAACGGTGATTGACCGCTTAATGCCTAATTCTTGATAGGCTTTTACTAAAGCATCACCAGCCTGTTGCCATGTATAGTAATTTTCAATTCGCTGACGGGCGTTGACTGCTAGTTGTATCGCTAATTCTCTCTCATAATGTAACCGTAACGCCGCATCTTTAATCGCCTTGGCTGAACCTGGCTTGACTAACAAAAAATGAACCCCATCTTCTCCTAATTCCCGTACTACTGGTAAATCACTGGCAATTACAGGCGTTCCCGTTGCCATACCTTCTAAAATCTTCAGAGGACAACAACCTTGGACTAAATTGCGATCGTTGGCTGTGAGAGGAGATAAAATCATATCTGAGTCATGGATTTTTGTCACCAAATCTTTTTGTGACATTGGTTCTAAGATAGTTAATTTATCTGCCACACCTAACTTTAATGCTAGTTGTGTTAAAGCTTTAATTTGATATTCCCTGGCTTGTCCAATTACGGTTAAATAAGCAGTAAAATCTCGATTTATCAGCCCTAAAGCCTCGATAGCTAAATTCACACCTTGCCAGGGAGAAAGTGTCCCAAAATATAACATCTGCAAGGGTAAATCATTCGCATTTTGAGCTAACCGACAGGTAAACACATCTAAATCTACACCATTAGGAATTACCCGGATTTTATCTGCTGGGATATTCCTCTGTTGTTGTAAGTATTTAGCGGTGACTGCGCTAGGGGTGACGATTAAATCTGCGACTGAGAAGCAAATTTGCTCTTGAGAATACAACTTATGTAAAAGTTCTTGATCATCAACAATAGCAGGATAGCGATATTTTAGCTCTATAGAAGGTAATCCATTCACTTCAAATATCAACTTGTCGCAATATAGATTTTTGTTAATTGCAATAACCAAACCTTCATAAATTGACCGAATATGAATAGTATCAAATTGCTTTCCTTGCAACCATACTCTTAATATACGACGAAAGTACAAAATTCGCTGAATTAAATTCTCACCCAAAGCTGGCAACATTGTTTGCATAACTTGTGCATGAATTTGTACAGAATCAATCAAATCTGTTGTCGGAGAAACCGTTAATAAATGTATATGACTGAAAGCTGCTGCTAAGGCCACAGAAAAAGCCTCAATATGGATAGCAGCCCCCTTTGGTGCGGGTACAGTATCAAAGGAAATGTAAGCTATTTTTGACTTATTCATAAATGTTTAATTTCGTTGACACTATTTTTTTTGTTTGATATACTAGCGGCGATTTGTATTAGTTCTGTCTAAATATATTTAAACAAAACTTAGTATTCAAAAAAATTAATAAAACTATATAAAAGCCAAAAACATAGCTAAAAAATTGAGTTGAGGGAATTTAGATAATATGCCTATTGAATTACAAAAATTTCGTAAGCAGCTAATTTATCAAGAAACAGCACCAATTAGTGTTATTAAAACTGATTTAGATGATTTGGCAGCACTTGATCAACTCGCAGAATTGAAACAAAATAAATATGGCAAAAAAGCACTTTATTATTTTTTAGGGGTATTAAGTTTCAGTATATTGATGATAATGTTATCTACATTAAGTCCAGGAATAGGATTCCTTAGTGTAGTTATTATTTTGCTACTTTTGGGCTGTGTTGGGTTAATGGGCGGCTGGATTTATGCCTTGGTTATGATGTTTAAATTCAAAAAGTTAAATATTAGTAATAATCGATATGATGTAAGTAAAAAAATTTTAGAAATGCTGGCTAGGGACGTGAATGAAACAGCTTTAATTTCTATAAAGTTAGATTTTAATAAAGGCGAAATTAAGGAGAATAAAACAGGTACGATACCACACCCATACAAATCGGGATGGAAAATAGATATTTACCAAAATGAATGGTTGAAAATCCAAGGAAGTTTTTTAGATAATAGTCAATTTTTATTAACTACTACTGAGCTATTGAAAAAACAATATGGCTGGAAACGTGGTAGTAGTGGCAAGAGTAAGTATAAATCAAAAACTAAGTCTATTGGTTTAGAAGCAAGTTTAAGTTTAACCTATCCTTTGCGTCGGTATGGGGCAGTTAAAATTTTGAAAAATGATGTGATTAATGCAGTAAAGCTACCCCCATCATCAACTTTAAAAAGACTAAGAGTTACAGATAAAGTTATGTATCTTGGGGTCAGAATTGAACCACAGTTTGCAGAAAGTCAAGATAAAGTTTATCAAACAATTGCATCAATGTTTTTGAGCATTTATCAGGTACTTAATTTAGCTAAAACACTTTCTAAATAAAAGATATGCAAAAAATATTCTTAAATTTTTTAATTTCTGGTTTGTTACTAACATCTATTTTTAGTTGTAGTAGTAATCAAGCTAATCAAGCAACACATAGCGCACTTAGCACAAATAATCAACCGACAGAAACAACTGTACTTAAAATTAATGATCGCACAGATAAAATCAAGTTTAAAACTGAAGGAGGTTCAGATTTATTTTCTCTCAAACAACTTCCAGATGGTGCAAAATTAGTTAATGCTAATGAACAAGAAATAGCCAGAATCAAAACAGATGAAGCTGGGAAAATTAAAATTAAAAATATTCAGGATAAAGTTTTGGGATATGTATTAACATCTCATGGGTACTGGACAATAGAGAACCCAGAAAAGCAATCTGTATATATTCTTAAACGCAACAGTGATAGCAATTATCAATTAGAGGATGTTAACAAGAAAAAAATTTATCAAATTAAAACCAATAAAACTGGATTAGACATTTCCACGCCAGATCAAAAATTAGTTTATCAAGTAAGAATTAAAGAGGGCAAAATATCATTAAGAAATACCTCTGGAAATACAGTTTTTTCAACTAAATCAAATATATCTCCCTTAGCATTTACTTGCTTTGGATTAGATGCACTCACCCGTGAACAACAAGCGGCTTTAGCTTATGCTGTGAATTTAACAGGAGGTTGATAGGCTTTGCAAATTAAATTAACTTGGGTAGATCCCAATACAGGCGATCGCCGCGAACCATTATTACAGATACCAGTGGCAATTGGTAAAGAATTTGCAGCCATGCCACAAGAAGTTGATGAGCAAAGAGTTTCTAGAGCCACAATTCAAGATGATCTAGTTGCAGGTTATCATGCCTTGATTAATTGGCAAAATCAAGAATTAGTTATTATTGACCAGAATACCAGCAATGGGATGCAAATTAATGGTTTACCGTTAACAACGGGT
Source organism: Anabaena sp. CCY 9402-a (assembly GCF_963920945.1). Lineage (NCBI taxonomy): Bacteria > Bacillati > Cyanobacteriota > Cyanophyceae > Nostocales > Nostocaceae > Anabaena > Anabaena sp. CCY 9402-a. The sequence continues at coordinate 46,013 of NZ_CAWUDL010000004.1, read as the reverse complement.
AGCCTCACAGATGGCGATCGCATCCAAATCGGCAACTGTGAAATCATGATCAATTTTATAGCTACAACTGGCGCGGAGTGCGATCGCATGATCGGCTTCTTATTCAAACGTCGCTGTGGACGTACTGACACCATTGATTGTGCTTACTGTAACCAATCTTACGAAGAAGACTACGCCTATTACTCTAATTATGGAAACTATCGGTCTAGCTCTTGGGGTAATGACTATTACTCTAACCGCGATCGCTATTCCTATGACCCGGAAACTGGTAACGTAGACTTTACAGAAGCTGACGCTATGAGTTTAGAAAGCGAACGAGATAGTGATTTTGAAAGCAATATGGGAGCAAGTTAATTCAAAATCCGACAACAAGAGTATTTGAAGTATTGAATATTGACTAAAACTTGGTTAATTTACGCCCTTGGTGGCGGTTGGGGACATATAACTCGTGCTTTGTCTTTGGGGAGAATTGCAGCTAACCAAAGAAAAGTGAAGATTATGACAAATAGTCCTTATGCAAAACAGATCAGTGATGAAGGGTGCTTATTACATTGGATTCCTGATAGTGCTGATTTTGCTGCAACTTGTCTGCAAGTACGAGAAATTTTATTAAATACTGAATATGATTGCTTAATTGTTGATACCTTTCCCAGAGGGTTGGGGGGTGAGTTGGCTAATATATTACCGCAATTACAGGCTATACCCCGAATTTTAATTCATCGAGATATCAACCCTCGTTATGTGCAAGTTAAAGATTTGCGATCATTTGTAACTAATAATTTCGATGCTGTGATTGTACCAGGGGAAGGAACAGATTTACCTTTGTCCGACTTACCTCGTGTTATACATACCGCACCGTGGTTAATTCGCAATGCGGAGGAATTACTGGCTCAAAAAATTGTGCGATCGCGTATTCTCAAAGTTGATAATGATCGTCAAATTATCCTAGTATGTGCAGCTGGGCAAACTTCAGAGTTACCTTTATTTACTCAACTCACTTTGCAACTAAATCAAGCCTTTCCTGAATATGCTGTGAGAATTTTATCGCCTCATTGCCCTAAAGATGAACTCAAGACTTTATGGGTATCTCACCATCCAGGGATAGAATGTTTAGCCGTAGCTGATGTAGTTGTAGGTGGTGCGGGGTACAACACTGTTTACGAATGTGCATCTGTGGGTGTACCTTTAGTAGCATTAGCACTACCACGACTGTACGATCGCCAACTCAAAAGAGCTAGCAAAATTAACCAGGTGTGCAACATACCAGATGCACTCTTCACTGTGAAAAAAATCCTAGACACAGTTACTCAGAGTCAGTTAAGACCAACTTACACCAACGGGGCGATCGCAGCAGTGCATCACATAATGAATTTTGAGTTATAAGTTATAAGTGTAATTCCTCACCTTTAATATTCTTTCTGCTTGATTACTCATTCAACCCGAAGAACCCCACCCCGCCAAAGCTACGCTTAGTCTCCCCTCCCTGCCTGCGGGAAGGGGATTAAGGGGTGGGGTAAGATGACTGTGGTAATCATCTAATTCCTAACTTTTACCTGTACTGCATCGTGAATCTACGCAGCCTAATTCCAATTTTTGATGATTCCGTCTCCAGCTGGGCATTAGAAGCGCGGTTGTTACGCTGGTTAACATTTACTTGGCTATTTATCGGCTTGATTATCCTGTTTTCAGCCTCCTATGTAGTAGCTGATGTTCGTCAAGGCGATGGCTTATTCTACTTTAAACGACAAATTATTTGGGTTTTCGCAGCCCTGATTGGATTCAACATCATTGTGAATCAACCCTTGCAGAAAATTCTCGGCGTATCCCATTGGTTACTAGGAATATTTTTAGCCTTAATTTTTGTAACCCTCATTCCAGGATTTGGTAAAAAAGCCTTTGATGCAGCCCGTTGGATAGCCATTGGGCCGATTCCCATACAACCATCAGAATTAATTAAACCCTTTTTAGTTCTGCAAAGTGCGCGATTATTCGGTCAATGGGAAAGACTAACTTGGCGGGTGCGTTTAACTTGGCTGGGTATTTTTGGCTTAGTAATTTTAGGAATCCTCGCCCAGCCTAACTTAAGTACAGCTGCACTTTGCGGTATGACTATCTGGATGATTGCTCTAGCAGGTGGCTTACCTTACAAATATTTAGGAGGAACAGCAATAGGAGGATTTTCGTTAGGGTTACTCAGTATCAGTATTAAAGAATATCAACGCAAGCGGGTGATGTCATTCCTGAATCCGTGGGCGGATGCAACAGGAGATGGCTATCAGTTAGTACAGAGTCTCTTAGCCGTAGGTTCTGGCAAAACTTGGGGTTTAGGGTTTGGGATGTCCCAACAAAAGCGGTTTCATTTACCAATTCAAGACACAGATTTTATTTTTGCTATATTTTCGGAAGAGTTTGGCTTTGTTGGCAGTATTTTACTGTTGCTCATGTTAGCTGCATTTGCCACCCTAGGGTTAATTGTGGCACTGAAGGCGAAAAACCCTATATACCGATTGGTAGCAATTGGTATCACCACTATCATGGTTGGACAATCACTGCTCCATATTGCTGTGACAACAGGTGCATTACCAACAACAGGCTTACCCCTACCGATGTTTAGCTATGGTGGTAATTCTATGATTGCTAGCTTGATAGGTTCAGCCTTGCTAATTCGGGTAGCCAGGGAAAGTAGCGAAGCCGAGGTAGTACCTTTAAGAAGACCCCAACTTGAAAAGAAGCGTCAACGCCGGCGAATGTTGTAACAGTGAGATCAGCGCGATGGCGTAACCGCCCGCCGGAGGCGATGAGCTACGCTGCACCGTAAGTGATCGCACTTTGTATGTATGATAGCCTGTACCTTACAATCATTGACCGTGTGTGGCGATCGCATTTTGTATGATAATCAAGAAGGCGATCGAACTAATATTTTTTCAATTTCCTTTAGCACATCAGCTAAAAAAGGAGCAATTGATTTAACAACGTTATCCTCACTTCCTTCATGTTTATGATGAGGAAAAGTAGGAAGATTTAACTTCCGGTGATGCTCAGTATTGTCATAGCGAAAAATTAGATTATTCTCTGAACTCATATATTGATAACTATACATTTTTCTGTCTATAGATATTTCCACATAAACAAATTCTCTCAAATGAAGCAATGAATTATCTGGAAATTCGAGCTTTCCCCTGATAAAACCTTCATACATTCCTCTTTTTTCGGTTTCAATATTAGATGATTGAACTATTTGCGAGGATTCAATTAAAATCTGAACCTGCTGAAAATAGTCTTCAATCAACAAAATGAATCTCCTCTATCGATTCTTTTGTTTGTTGTAAATGTGCCAACATTTGAGCTTCTCCGACCCATTCATCAAAGTCAAAACTATGAGAAAATTCATCATTATTAAAGCGGATGATAAATTCCTCAGTCGATAATTGATATTTAGTTTCAAATTCCTGAAGACGTTCTTCTGCTCTTTTAATTCCTGCGGTTACACTTTGTAATCTTTCTGACAAAGCACTTTGAATAATTCGTCTAAGGGAATCTGGATTTTTTGACCTAAGTTTAAGTTCAGCCATTATCTTTATCTTTGCCTGCTATTGTAGAGTTTACCCCACCCAACAAGAGCGATGGCGTAACCGCCCGCCGGAGGCGATCGCACTTCCTATGTATGATAGCCTGTACCTTAATACCATTGACCGTGTATGACGATGCACTTCCAAAAAATTATCCATCCACTAAGCAAATCCATGTAGTGGACTAACACGACTGAAATGTTGCATTAAAATTCTCTTGTGGTGTGGGACAGACAGCCCGCACAGGACGGGCTAAAAGCCCATCCCACAAGAGAAAGGGGGCGAATTGCGTTGGCGTTAGCCTTCAGCTTGCGGTATTGCGAATTGATTTAATCTTCCCCGAACCCCCAACTGTGGCACAATAAAGAACTGTAATAAGAAAAATATTGTTAAGGTAATTTAGTGACTCCAACTGCTCAATCCACGGCAAGTGTGCGTCGCGTGGTATTTCCATTTACGGCAATTGTAGGCCAGGAAGAAATGAAACTGGCTCTGCTGTTGAACGTGATTGATCCCAAAATCGGTGGTGTAATGATTATGGGCGATCGCGGCACAGGTAAAACCACAACTATCCGTGCGCTGGCTGACCTACTCCCAGAAATCCCCGTCGTTGTCAATGATCCTTTCAATAGTGACCCCAGCGACCCCGACCTGATGAGCGATGAAGTCCGCCAAAGGACAGGCCAAGGAGTCGAAATTCCTATAGAACTGAAAAAAGTTCAAATGGTAGACTTACCCCTAGGAGCTACAGAAGACCGGGTTTGCGGTACTATTGACATCGAAAAAGCTTTATCTGAAGGTGTAAAAGCTTTTGAACCAGGACTGCTAGCTAAAGCTAACCGGGGTATCCTCTACGTGGATGAGGTCAACTTGCTAGATGACCACCTAGTAGACGTACTCCTCGACTCTGCTGCTAGTGGCTGGAACACCGTAGAACGGGAAGGTATTTCTATTCGCCACCCAGCAAGATTTGTCTTGGTAGGTTCTGGTAATCCAGAAGAAGGTGAACTACGTCCCCAACTACTTGACCGCTTCGGAATGCACGCCGAAATTCACACCGTCAAAGAACCAGCTTTGCGGGTGCAAATCGTAGAACAAAGGTCAGAATTTGACCAAAATCCCCCAGTATTTCTAGAGCATCATAAAACTGAGCAAGAAGCACTGCAACAAAAAATCGTCAACGCTCAAAAGCTATTACCAGAAGTCAAACTTGACTATGACTCACGGGTGAAAATTTCTGAAGTTTGTTCAGAATTAGATGTAGACGGCTTGCGGGGTGATATCGTTACCAACCGAGCCGCCAAAGCCTTAGCAGCTTTTGAAGGTCGCACAGAAGTTACAATTGATGATATACGCCGCGTCATTACCTTATGTCTGCGTCACCGTCTGCGGAAAGACCCCCTAGAATCAATAGACTCTGGTTACAAAGTTGAAAAAGCTTTTGCGCGTGTCTTTGGTGTAGAACTACCAGAAGATGACACTACCCAAAAAAATGGTACAGGTCAAATGAAGACAGGTGTCCGGTAATCATTCTCAGTGAACAGTGAACAGTGAACAGTGAACAGTGAACAGTGAGTGATAACTGATTTAACATTCCTGACTCAGTTACAAAAAGCTGTAGTAATTACTGTTCACTCACAACTCACAACCGGCTAAACGCCGCGCTACCGCTAACAGCACTCATAACTGTTTATGAGATTTTGTCAATTTTGGTTAAACAGCTTCATTTTAGCTAGTCAATACAACCCGCCTCGGTTTGTAGAGTTAGTAATGTTGATGCTAGCGATCGCTATGTTAAGCGTTGCGATCATTGTACCAGCCGAACCCTATTTAGTATTGGGCTTAAGTTTCGTAGTAGGTGCGGCTATTTCTATATTAGTGCGAGAAGCGATCGCGCCTTCACCTCAAACCAGACTCACCCAACTCACCGCAATATTATTACTCCTCATCAGTTTCTACGGTTTCGCCGACTTAATCAACACTCTTTAATGATAACTATTACTCCCACCCTTCCATTTCCACTAATTCCATACACAAATCATTAATTTGCTCTAAATCTGGTTGATGTGGTAAAGCTGATGTTGCATAGACAGATTCCATTTGAGCCACTAAATCATCTGCCATTTGCATCACCTGTTCATAAGAATATTCACCCTTGAGAATAGCTTTTAAATCCTCAACATCACCTGCTATTCTCCTATCTACAATTACTTCTCCTGTTTGCAATATTTCTAACCCACTGCGTAGTAATCTAATGCAGTGCATCCCGTGTTTGAGGTCAAAACCTGACTTTCTTTCCATTTCCGCCCTAGCCGGATTTCTATTTTCTTGCCATGATATATAAGCCTTCCATTCTCTTAAGGCTATTTGATAATTTTGACTTTTTTGTAATAAGCGAATAAAATCTTTCCGACTATTGGTTAATTTCTGGATGTAATCTAAAACTTCATCAGGCAAAGCGTACTGTTTTAGCACACCTTTAAAATCAATATCAGCCGTGAGTAATTTATATAATTCTTCAGCTTCTTCTAAAAATTCTATTCTGCCCCTAATCAAGATATAAAGATACTCTAAAAAAGCATTTAATTCATCTTTAATTAAAGGTTCTTCATTTTCTATGCCAAAATCAGATGGTAGTGGTTTCTTTTGTGGCGGATGTAATAACCACTTACGATGAGTTTCCATCTTTTTAATTTGAGCAAAAGCATAGCCAGAATAAGTATGTTTAACTTTTTTGCTCAAGAATAATTTTTTATGCTTAATGAGATGCTGTCCAACAGATGTTAACACAGGATAGTTAGGCAACCACAGCAATTCTAAAACATTAGGATTAGCCCCTGCTAATAAATGAAGGACTTTCTTTAATTCATAGATAACGGTGTCTTTATTACCATCAATAAAAGGAAAAATACCGGGTTCATCCCAACCAGCATCTTTTTGTTCAATGCGGTCAAACCCCAAATAATATCTTTTAGGTGCAATAAACACACCTCGAAAATCCCAATCAGACTCAGGACGATTTAACCCATAGCCGTGACTACCTGCTAAACCAATGAAGATAGTTCTTTTTTCAACTTCAATTCTTTTCATATGAGCCAATTAAAATATAGCAATTTTATCTGACTAAAGGTGAACTGCCAATTAACGGTATTTACTATGTTAGCTTCTTTCCACTTTGGTTTTCCTCCGCGCCTGGTTTCTCCCAAAATCCTTCCATAACTAGCTTTTCCCACTTATGCAAAACTTCTCGTACCGTTTTTGCCGTCAAATGAAAGTGAGTCGCTATTTTCTCTCCGTACCAACCATTTGCACTCAATTTAATCACTTCTGCTCCGTCTTTCACTTTCTGGGGTACATCTGCCGTTCTCAAGTTAAAAAGAATTTTACCTTTTTCTGGAGTCAGAAACACTCTTAAACGGCTTCCCATATCCCTGTTTCCTTGGTAGACACATTATACGTATTTATTTATCTTTACACAGGTTTGTTTTTTCGCCTTGTTCTACTTATTAGCGAGAAAAAAATAGTGTGGAAATTTTAGAAACACTTAATTTTGTACTAGACAAGATACGTATATTCATTTACTCATTATATTCTGTTATAATGTTTAACTTAGTCGTTCAAGGAAATATTTTAAGAATTTTTATGGAGGGATTAAAACTCAAATTTGCTGATTTATTTGCTGGTATTGGAGGTTTTAGATTAGCTTTTGAAAAAGCTGACTATGAGTGTGTATTCTCCTGTGAGATTAACGAGGCTTGTCAACAGGTTTACTTGAATAATTTTGGAGACATACCTGCAAATGATATCAGAAAAATTGACAGATGGAATCTACCTTACTTTGATGTTTTAACAGCAGGATTTCCTTGTCAACCTTTCAGTATTTGCGGCAGAAGAAAAGGGTTTTATGACACTAGAGGTACTCTATTTTTCCATATTTGCGAAATTATTGAATATATTAATCCGCCTGTAGTTATTCTCGAAAATGTTAAGCATATATTACATCACGATAAAGGTAGAACATTAGAAGTAATCTTATATTCTTTAGAAGATATAGGTTATGTAGTTAATTACGAAATACTTAACTCTAAGGATTTTGGCTTGCCACAAAATAGAGAAAGAGTAGTATTTGTTGCTACGAAAAATAAAAAATTTGATTTTGGACTGCTCAAAAAAACTTATCCGTTCCCTAATCTAAAAGAATTTTTGTGTACTTCAGGAGAATTTGAATACTTAAATCCTCAAGAATACACAATGATAGATAATCCGAAGCAACAAGAATCAGGTTTAATTTTTGTAGGATATCGTAATAAAAATATTTGGAAAACAGGTATTCGGCCAAACACAGAACATTTGTCCAGAGTTCATCATCAACCAAATAGAATCTATTCCATAGAAGGGGTGCATCCAACAATACCATCTCAAGAGACTTCAGGGAGATTTTTTATTTACATACCAGAAGAAAATGCAGTTAGGAAATTAACCATTAGAGAATGTTATAGAATTATGGGTTTTCCTGATAGTTTTAAAACCCATAGTAATTTAGCAGAGTGTTATAAGCAAATAGGCAATTCAGTCTCTATCCCAGTGATGTATGAACTTGCTAATCAAATTAAAAAACAAGTTTTTTACCATCAAGAGATAATGAGTGGCATGATCAATATTACACAAAGTTGTCATGTTAAGCAATCTATTCAATTAGAAATTCCGTTTATGAACAGTCATAGAGAAAAACTTATACAGATTTATCAAAGCACATCTGAATTTGAAATTAGTCAAATTGAATTACCACAAAAATATCAAGATTATATTGTAGAAATCGCCAAAAAATGCTTTGCAAGAAAAGCAATTTGTACGGTACTAATTACTCTTTTGGTACATAAAATTTTATATCCAACCCAAGATATTAGATACCACCAAGCCGAAATGCCAAATGGTTTCTCTGGGAGGAGTATAGATACAAAGTACATTACTCCTACATTAACAGAGTTAGGCTTACCAGCAATGGCTGAAAGTGGTTGGTTAACTCGTTCTTTTGAGCAACCTTATCCTTATACATTAGATTATAACGGCAATATAAGTCCTAAACCTTTAAAAACCGCATTTCTCAATATTATTGATTTTGTACAGACACATCCTGATAAATCAGAAGATGTATTAAAATTGCTTCTTAAGTTGATAAAATCAGCTAAGGATGCTAATGTAGTTGAAATTATTAAATTAACAAATCCAGAAAAGTTAGATATAAAAAGTTTAGTCAATGCTTTAGAGGAACATTTTAATTACAACTATAAAACTGATGGTGGTTCAAAATTGCCTGTTATTGCTTTTTATGCCATTTATCAAATTTTACTTAAAGAAATCTCCAGATATAATTCATGTACACTAAGAGACTTAGGTAGTCATACAGCTTCTGACCGAACTTCTAAAACTTCTGGAGATATTGAAATATTTGATCAAAATAATCATCTTGTTGAATCTATAGAAGTAAAACATGGTCAAGAAATAACTCTGCAAATAGTTTATCGTGCTAAAGAAAAGATTCTTAAATACCATCCTGGGCGGTATTATATCTTTGCTTCAAACTATATTAAACAATCAGAAGCAGATAAGATTAATATACTTATTAAAGAAATTTCATCAGAACATGGATGTCAAGTAATTCTTAATGGAATTATTTCCACAATTAAATATTATTTAAGATTAATTATGTCTATCACAGATTTCATTGATGGTTATTCTAAATTAATAAAATCAGATACGGAACTTAAAAAAATTCACAAAGAGAAATGGAATGAAATTTTAAGTAGATTAATGATTGATTAATCAAGTGGATATCAAGTCAGCTTCTTCATGAGGGATGAAAATAGTCATAGATTGTTTGCGCCAACTTCGTTCCAATACCTGGAACTTCTGCGATTTGTGTGGGTGTGGCTTGTCGGAGATAGTCAACAGAACGAAAATGTCCTAATAGCAGCTTCTGACGATGGTGTCCCAAACCGGGAATTTCATCTAAACGCGATCGCTTTAATTTATCACTCCGTTGCTGACGATGGAAACTCACAGCAAAACGATGCGCTTCGTCTCGCAGTCGTCGCAACAGTTGTACCCCTGGTTGTTCAAGATCAGTAGCTAAAGGTGTTGATTCTCCCGGTAAAAAAATTTCTTCTCGCTTCTTGGCTAAACTCACCACGCGCAAGTCTTCTAATAAATTCATCTCCTGCAAAACAGCAACCACTGAAGATAGTTGTCCTTTACCGCCGTCTATCATCACTAAATCAGGCCAGTCAGGATTATCTACTCTTGGTAATTGTGGATCTTCTGCATACTTGCGAAACCGTCGTTGAATCACTTCCGCTAAACTAGCGAAATCATCTGAATGTCCTATGGTGACTGTGGGATTTTTAATTTTGTAGTGGCGATAATATTGTTTGGCGGGTATCCCATCGATGAATACAACTTGGGAGGCGACAGCATTTGACCCTTGAATGTGGGAGATATCATAACCTTCGATGCGGTGGGGTAAGTCGGGTAAATCGAGAATCGCTGCTAAATCTTGCATCCCTTGGTGATTGCGATCGCCTAATTTTTGCATCCGTTGCAATTCATATTGGGCATTACGTTCCACCATCTCAATTAATTCTGCCTTAGTTTGACGCTGAGGAGTTAAAATTGTGACTTTTCTTCCCTTGTGTTGCGTCAAAGCTTCCGCCAACATTTCCCCATCTGGTAATTCATGCTGTACCAAAATTTCTGCGGGAATTTCCACCGAGTCAGCAGTTTGGTAATGTTCCTCTAATACCCGTTGTAAAATTGCGCCTGGTTCAGCTTGAGATTCAGCCACAAAAGCTAAACGTCCGACCAATTGACCGGCGCGAATCTGAAATAATTGAATACAGGCGTGTTGTGCGTCGGCTGCCAGAGCGATCGCATCCCGTGAAACGGTATCATCGGGTAAGGAAACCTTCTGTTGTGCATTCAGAGACTTTAAGCCAGCTATTTGATCACGAATTCTCCCAGCTGACTCAAAGTTAAGGGATTCGGCCGCTGTTTGCATTTGTTCAGTCAAAATATCGATCAGTTCTTGCGTCCGTCCTTGAAATACCATTGCGACTTTCTGCACAGTTTTACGATATTCTTCTGGCGAAATCAGCTTTTGACACACACCTGGACAGCGACCAATATCATAATTTAAGCAAGGACGGTCTTTAAACAGTGGTTGCGGTCGTTGTCTTAAGGCAAATATCCGCTTAGATAGGTGCAGTATGCCTCTTAATAGACCTGAATCAGTATAAGGCCCGTAATACTTATCTTTTTCTTTGCCTAGTTGACGTTTGCGAGTGATGAAAATGCGGGGATAGTCTTCTGACCAAGTGATACAGACGTAGGGATATTTTTTATCATCTTTCAGCAGCACATTAAAGTATGGTTGATGCTGCTTGATTAAGTTTGCTTCCAACGCCAAGGCTTCCGCTTCAGTATCAGTGACGATAAATTCAATTTCCGTCACCTGTTTCACCATTGTGGCGATACGTTCAGTTTTGTTGTAACCATCCCGGAAATAAGAACGGACACGCGATCGCAATTTGCGCGATTTACCTATATATATAATGCGATCGTTGCCGTCTCGCATAAAATAAACCCCCGGTTCTGGGGGAATTTCTGCCAGACGCACTTCCAGGCGTTCCGGGTCTTTAACCAGTGATAGTATCTCAGCAGATGTTGTCACAATCTTAACTTAGGTAATTTTACAAATTTACCTATTCTTATTCTAGGAAAAATCACTGGTTTTTGTGTAAGAATTCAAAATCTACAATCTAATAGAAATGCTTGAATGAATAGCATTCGCTGCTATAGGACTAGTATTTGATTTCTGAAAAAACTCCGTACATCTGGAGAGACAGAAAATCAAACGTAGTGTTTCGGATAAACCACTCAAACATCCACTTTAAATGAGAGAATGTTGGAATTAAAGCACAAAAACGCCTTTGGCTTTATCTAAGTATTTTTACGTTTTGTTGAGAAAGCTCCGGGTAATGGATAGCTTGGAAACGGGGAATTTAGGGGGATCAAGCCACATTTAGCACCTAGCACTCCAGATGTGTGTACACCGTAGTCCTCGCAGGAGAGGGAAAGGTCATCGAATTGACGATTAAATATACATCGTCATTGCGATCACCTCCGGTGGGGATACTGTTGGCGAAAGTGTTACAAACGGATAAACAAAGGTGTTACAACTAAAAGCCGCAACCACAGATTGAAGGTTTGAGCTTGCGTAATATTTTAAAATACAAAAATGTATTACATTCGCCAACAGTATCCGGTGGGCGGGTACGCCATCGCCTTTTCACCCCCACCATTCCAGGTTAAAAAGTGGGGCGAGTAAGTAGTTTCAGTACCACTCAAAACCTGATTAAGCCATGTGTAAGTCCTGAGTTAGATAAATCGATACAAGAAGAGATTTTGACATTAGTTGTATAGTATTTTTGATGCTAGTCGGTATTATAGGATCATCAAATGGAACAGCTCCTCAACCAAGTTTTTAGGATGAAAAAACTTCTCATCCGGCTGATTTTACCTTTGCTGACGGTGATTCTAGCTTCTTCGCTATTTACCACCTCTGCATTAGCGACAGGTGTATATCAGATACCCAACCTCACACCAGGTGATTCTACCTGGGTTGTAGATCAAAGTGAAGTTATCAGCCGTATCAACGAAGGTCAGATTAGCAAAACCTTCGAGGAATTGGCAAAGCAAACAGGTAATGAAGTCAGATTTGTGATAATTCGCCGCTTAGATTATGGGGAAACCCCAGAAAGCTTTGCTAAGGCACTATTTGACCAATGGTTTCCTACTGAGGAAGCTAAAGCAAATCAAACTTTGTTAGTGCTGGATACAGTCACTAACGGTACGGCAATTATTTCTGGAGATCAAGTCAAATCTCTGCTAACAGATGATATTGCTAAGAGTGTGGCTGATGAAACATTAGCTGCACCCTTACGGGATGGTAATAAATATAATCAGGCATTTTTGGATACGAGCGATCGCCTAGTTGCGGTTCTCTCTGGTCAACCTGATCCCGGTCCTCCCGAAATCGTTGACAAAGTACAGGTAGAAGGCACTTTCAAAAAAGCGGAAGAAACTGACAAAGGTAACGCCACTGCTTGGGTAGTCGGACTTTTAATCGCTGCCACTATTATTCCAATGGCGACTTACTATATATATTTGGCAGTTCAACCATCATCGGAAGGGTAATTAGGGAGTGGAAAATGGAAATTTTAGATTTTGCGGAAAGTTCTGTAGGCGGGTTTCCCGCCGTAGGAAACTTTTCAAGACGGATTTTAGATTGAAACTGAATCCAAAATCCACTCATTAAATCCCCCCATATCCTTAATCTTGGATGTACTCTTGCCCTGCGACTAAAGCTACTTCAGCGCGGACAAATTCACGACCCAAATAAGCTGCGTGGTCTAGCTGACTTACAGGACAGGGCTGAGTTTCCTCAAAAATCCTAACGCATAGTTCTTTAGCTGTTCTACCGCTAAACACTGTTGTGTGGGTGCGTTCCACTTTACCCTTAGCAGGAATAACTTTTCCTGTTTCTGGATCTACGGCTAAACCACGGTCATCAATGACATTTGTAAAATGTTTAGCATAAATTAAACCCTCTGCTCGATCCAAATAGATAATAAAATATCCATCAGGATCAAGCTCGATGTGACGGTGAGAAAGTCTATCATCAATAGCCGCCAAATTTTCCAGTATCAAATCCATAAACGTTCTCAAAATTAAATTTATTTATTCAAGGTTTTTACACTCCATATCAAGTGTAAATCTTTCTCAGCTATCATTTACCAAATATCAACTACTCTTGTTTACTAAAAGGTAACTCTGCATTAATCGCCTCAATTTCTTGCTGTTCGAGTTGATTTACTTCCTTAATGTAGGGAAGTAAGATTTGTGATAGACGACTATTATAGAAGCGATGCAGACTGTAATTAGGCGCAGCAGGAAACCCGCGACGTTTTTTATGCCGTCCGCCAGCACCGGGATCAAATGATTGGATGCCGTTAGCGATCGCCCACTCAATCGGTGCATAATAACAAGCATCAAAATGTAAGCAATCGATTTCTTGAAAACTTCCCCAATAGCGACCGTATAATCTATCGTCTTTAAACAAGCAAAAAGACATACCCACCGGTTGACGTTCATCTTGTTCGCTATAGGCAGCAAAAAATACAACTCGATGACGATAATTATTGTGTAACTGCTCAAAAAACTGTTTGGTTAAATACTTGCTACCCCACCAGCCAAACTTATCACAAGTGTCAGCATAAAACTGGTACATCAAAGGAAACAAAGATTTAGGAATATCATCCCCAGTTAGTGGTTGTAGTTTTAAACCTACTTTTTCTACAGCCTTGCGTTCTCGCTTGATATTACGACGCTGGTTAGCATTAAAACCCAACAAGTAATCATCAAAACTCTGAAATCCTAAATTTTCCCAAATATAACTATGGTGTAACCAAGGGGTAAAACCTGTTTGTGCCAAAACCGGTTGCCAATCGGGGTCAACATAGAGAAAATGACAGCCTGAAATATGATTTTTGAGACAAAAAGCATCAATTTCATGTACCATCATCGCTGTAATTTCCAGCTCATCTTCCCCAGGTGCTATTAAAAACCGATAACCTTCAGCTGGAGTAAATGGAGTCATCCCCAAAAGTTTCGGGTAATATTGCACCCCGATGCGTTCCGCTAACTCTGCCCACTGCTGGTCAAAGATAAATTCGCCATAACTATGACCTTTGAGATATAACACAGCAACAGCAATCAGCGTTTTATCTCGCCATAAAGTCAAGTGATTTGGTAGCCAGCCAGTTTTAGCTGTAGCACTCTGGGAATTTTCCAGATTATGCAACCAATCCCACTCTAAAAAAGGAGTTTTGAGGGGTAAAGCTAAAGCATCCCAGGCATCTTGGGGTACTTCAGCAACTTTGTTGATCCAAACGCTAGAATAACGCGGCTTGAGTTGTTCTACCATTGTTGGGGGATGAGGAGTGGGGACAAATCAATTCAAAATTCAAAAGTTGGTATTGGGAATTGGGGAAAGCATAATCCTTACCCTTTCGCCTTTTCCCTGATACCCAATGAATAGCGTAATCTAATCTATTGGTTGTTGCAGACGATAATGGAGAAAAACTTCTTGGTTTATTGTTTTAACTTCTAAAAGTTCCAACCGAGGAGCTAACTGTGACATAAACCCTTGACCGTCTACTGGTGTCGGTGAATTTACACCACCTAAGATTAAAGGGCAAACAGTCAGCCATAATTCATCTATTAAATTTGACTCCAGCAGAGAAGCTACCAATGCTCCTCCACCTAAAACAGCCAAGCGTGCTATACCTAGAGGGGCTAAATATTTTAAGGCAGCAATAGGATCAATTTTTCCCGTTGGTGTTTCAAAAACTAAAATCTGGTCAAATTCTGATCGTCCTTGCCAAGATTGTGCGCCTACCGTAGTTGTCAGCAACCAGCGTGTAATTCCTTGCTGAAAAAATTTAATTTCCGGATTGAGGTTGCCAGACTGTGTAGTGACTATATGAATCGGCTGGTTAGTTTTACCTTCTTGTTGTCGATGCTGTAAAAGTATCGGTTGTGATATTGTCCGTGTTGTACCATAGGCGCACAGAGTGCCTGCACCTAATAACACAGCATCAGCAGCAGCAATTTGTTGTTCTAGGTGCGCTTTATCTACATCTGAGCCAAATCGAGCAGGCGATCGCTTAAAATCTGCTATTTTGCCATCTGCACTCATGGCTAAAATTACTGTCGTATATGGACGATTTTGCACCATTAGGTTGGGTTGCTAGTCTGATTGTGTGACTGAAGACAGGAGGCAGTTAAGGAATAGGATCATATCGTATTTCAGATTTTTCGCATAGTTTTGTTCTCAGTTACAAAAACATTTAAAAACTCATAAACATTCTGCCTGCCATCAAGATGGCTGTTGAAAATTTTTCATTTTAAATTCTTCCCCGCGATAGTTGATCAATATGCAGCACAAGTCCATCTCACATCTACCCACTACAATTTTTGGTATAGCACATTGCTTTTTGTGGATTAAATCTTTGATACCTTTGGGGGCTAATTATAAAATATGGGTAAATTTATAAAATGTCTCCTTTAGCTGGTTTAGTTGCATATCTAGACTGTTGTGGTTTTTCAGTTGTGAAGTGAGACGCGCTCGATGGCTAATCCCCGTCAATCATCCTTTAGACGTATTTTAGTAACGAGAATTTTGTTGCTGTTTGTGCCTGTGTTATTGATTGGCCAAATAGCGGCTTTGAATAAGGCACGTTCTAGCTTATTGAACACAGCTCGTCAAAATCTGACGGACAGTGCTGTGATCAAAGGAGAGAAAATTTTAAATGCGATCGCTAATCTCAAAATTAATTTATCACTTGCCAGTCGCACAACGGTTGTCCAGTCGGGGTCAGCAACGGAAATTCAAGAATTTCTCACCCAGTTAACACAAGAATTACCCAACTACGTTGAGTGTTTACAATTAACTAACTTACAAAGTGATAACATCGTTGCCAGTAGCTGCGGTAATCAAGCCATTACGCCAATTAATCTCTCTTTCCCCAGTAACGGGGTAGATATCAGAACCATCCCTCCACCAAAGTCAGGAACTACTGGTCAAAGAAAAACCCAACAACAACTAGGATTAGTTCTTTTAGCACCTGTTTACAATGGCTCTGGGCAATTGCGGTATGCTTTGAGTTTACAATCAGCCTTATACCAACAAACTAAAAATAAACCTGGGTCGCTAACTGGTTCAACCCTGGTCATTGCTGAAGATGGGACGATATTAGCACACCCATTAGTGGACTTGGTGGGGAGTAATATTAGAGAACACCCAGATGCAGCTCAACTCAAAAGTATTATCAAAAATGCGATCGCAGGTAAAAGAGAGTCGATCAATTTGTATTTTCGAGATGGTAGAGAATTAGTTGTCGGTTATACAGCCATTAATGACCCCATCACCATCCAGAAACGACAAAAATGGGTAGTGCTGGCTGTCACAAGCGTAGATAATGCCCTATTAGGTTTAGAAGAAATCAAACTGATTTTGATTGTGTTAACAGTGGGTTTAATTGGTGCTAGCTTACTGGCATCTTTATATTTAGCTCCTTACTTAGCCAATCCTGTAGAAACATTACGAGACTACGCCTTAAATATTCATAGCCACCACGTCGCCAATCCCATACCCCACAACTTCAAAATTCGGGAATTTAATCAGCTAGCACAAGCACTAGACCAAATGGTTGATAGGCTAAAAGCTTGGTCAGAAGAAATAGAAACTGCTTGGAAAGAAGCAAAAACTGCCAACCAAATTAAAAGTCAATTTTTAGCAACAACTTCCCACGAATTACGCAATCCACTCAACATTATTATCAACTCTATCCGCTTTGTTAAAGATGATATGTGTGATAGTCGGGAAGAAGAACTCGAATTTCTAGAACGTGCTGATGAGACAGCTATCCACTTGCTAGGAATTATTAATGATTTACTAGATATTTCCAAAATTGAAGCAGGTAAACTCTCTGTAGTCACAGAACCGCTTGATTTTAGGCAAATCTTACTGGAAGTGATCAATTTGCAGTCAGTGAATGTTCAACACAAAGGTTTGCAGCTAAAAACTAATTTAGGTACGGAAATAATTCCTGTCAAGGCAGATGCAGCCAAACTCAGACAAGTATTAATCAATATT
Organism: Anabaena sp. CCY 9402-a; assembly: GCF_963920945.1. Classification (NCBI taxonomy): domain Bacteria; kingdom Bacillati; phylum Cyanobacteriota; class Cyanophyceae; order Nostocales; family Nostocaceae; genus Anabaena; species Anabaena sp. CCY 9402-a. The sequence goes on along the minus strand of NZ_CAWUDL010000004.1, from coordinate 28,670 downwards.
ATTGGTAACGCTACTAAATTCACCGATGAAGGTGGTATTACAATTTCCACATCTTTGCATAATACTAGTGGCAAATCTCAAGTCACCGTCACTATCACAGATACAGGTTTAGGAATTGAACCCACGCAACAACAAAAGCTATTCCGTCCCTTTGTGATGGTAGATGGAAACAACACACGTAAACATGAAGGTACAGGCTTGGGTCTGGCAATTTCCCGTAACTTAATTGAACTTATGGGCGGTACGATCACCCTAGAAAGTGCTGGTCTAAACAAGGGAACGTCGGTGAAAATTACTTTACCTCTAATTGAGATATCAAAGCTTACCCCAGCACCAGAAAGTTCAGAAAATTTGGCAGTTAATTCTGACGATTCTGCTGTTACGCAGCCAGAACGGGTGTGTTCAAAAGTCGTTGGTTGAGTGCGATCGCTATTCGTCCCAGAGGCGATCGGTTAATCATCACAGTTGCGCCCGCACCTGAACACCATAAGTTACAGGGTCGCCAAATCCGGCTGTGACGTTTGGTGCTGGGAACAGAAACCCAGAGGTAATATAACGAGTATCAAACAAGTTATTGGCATATAAATAAATACCGTATTGTTCGCCTTCGTAACCAATGCGGGTATTGACCAAGACATAGGGGTCTTGCTTGACTTGGTTGGCATCATCGAAATAAGTCACACCATAACCACGTAGTTCTGCACGGGCAAAAAATCCGCCTCTACTGCGATACTGCGCCGCTAGATTATAGGTAAGTTCTGGCGCGAAAGGAACGCGATTGTCGCTAAAGTCTCCGCCTGTAAGGGGATTTCTGTAGTTTTTAAATCTGCTGTCTACATAGCCAATACCAGCGATTAAATTCAATCCTTGTACTGGCTTGGCTGTGAGTTCAAATTCTAAGCCTGTGACTTTCACATTGGCATTAGTGACGTTTCTAAAAAAGCCAAAATCATCGGTAAGCAGCACTTGATAATTATCTACGTCTGTTTGGAAAACCGAGAGATTGGCCGTGAGACGGTCATCTAACCAAGAAGATTTTAAGCCTGTTTCGTAAGTCCAGGAGGTTTCTTCTTGAAATCGCCGTGTATCTTCTGTATCAGCACGGTAGTTAAATCCACTTGGTCTATAGCCTTTGGCTATGGTGGCATATGCCATAACATTCTGGCTGAAACGATACTGTAAGCCAAACCTGGGGATGAATTCATCATTATTTAGGGTCGCACCGCGTACTTCAGCCGTGGGGGGATTTACACTACCGTCTGTATTTTCAAACACACGACGACGGTCGAGGTCAGTATCAGCCGTTTCGTAGCGCAAACCAGCAAACAAAGTTAGAGGTGTAACTGGCTTGTAATCAACTTGTCCGAAGATGGCGTAAGTATTGCGATATTGTTCTGCGGACACGCGATCGCTTCCCGGTGCTGGTACGCCAAAGGCCACCGCGCCAGCTTCACTATATTTAAAAGTATCATCAATAACTTGAAAATCTCGTGACTCGTAATATCCACCCAACAGCCAGCGAAACCTTTCCGCATTTTCCGGAGATTGGAGGCGAAACTCCTGCGACCACAAGGTAGAATTGATCCCAATAATTTGCTGCAATAAGTCACCGGGGAAGTTATCACCGACTAAGGTATTTTGATTACTAAATCGCCGTGTGGTGATAGATGTAGCCCTAAAGCCATTACCGTTGTAGCTCACTTTCAAAGCCTGGGTGTTAGTGCTGAGGCGATTAAAACCATCGACTTCTTGAGAGATGGTGAAGGGATCGGCGGCATTTTGGCGTGAAAAGGTAGGACTGCCATTGTCGTTATCGCTGGCATAGGCGTTAAATGATATGTTCCATTCTGGGGTAGGTGTCCAGAGAATTTGAGCGCGTCCAGTGACTTGCGATCGCTCTCCTGTTGCCTTGTCAAGAAAGATATTGTTAAATATGCCATCTCGTGCATTGTATGCTCCCGCCAGTCGAAACGAAAGTTGATCGGGGATAATGGCATTACTGAGCGAGAGTTGAAATTCTCGGCTGTTGTAACTTCCATAACCTGCGGTAATGCCAATTTCTGGCTGATTGCTAGGGGAACGAGAAATAATATTCACTACCCCAGCCGGACTGCTTCTACCATAGAGGGTACTTTGAGGGCCACGTAACACCTCTACCCGTTCTAAATCAATTAAAGCAACGTCTATAAAACCGCCGTAATCAAAGGGAACATCATCAATATAAAAGCCAACAGTGTCTTGACTGGCTAAAAAGTTAAAGTTATTTAGCCCCCGCAAGCTGTAGTAACTAAAATCAGCACTCCCTGCTGTGGTGGGAAGAAAAGTAAAATTGGGTGTGTTGTTAGCGATCGCTTGCAAAGAATTGATTTGTCCATCTATGAGTTCCTGCTGAGGAATTATCGTGAGGCTCAGAGGAATATCCTGTGATGCTTCCGGGCGTTTTTGGGCGGTGACTACCAATTCAATCGGTTCATTGGCGTTAGATGATGGTTGTGTGGGTGGTGTTTCGCTACTAGGTTGAGATGTATCCGGTGTTTGTGGTGTTGAGGATGTTGCTGGGGTGATGACCAAAATTAAACCTTCATCGCTGTCATCTAACTCGACCTTGGGAATATCTACATTACCTGTAACGATCACTCGGATAGTATTTGCATCCTGATTTATGACTACTACTTCTGTAATACCTGTAAATGGCTTTTCTTGACGAAATGAATTACCACTAGGTAAACGCAATTGAGCGTTGGAAATATCTGCGATAAATTGATTTCTCTCACTTTTGTTAGAAACTTGCAGCTGATCAGATGTAGGGGTTTCTAATATTATTTCTAAACTGCTAGGAGTTTGATTGAGACGTACACCTGTCACTTGAATAGCTTGACTTGGTTGCTGTGCGAATAATTCTTTAACACTAGTGTGAGTCAGCTGTATCTCACTTAATTGAGGAATGTCTTTAATAGCTATTTCTTCTGAATATGCAGGGAATGCAGTAAAAATTGATATGGTAGATATTAGCCATAGATAAGCAGTTAAACTATATTGTTTCACCCTAGTTCCTCAATCTCACACCAACAATTAATTGATTTGCTGGTTTTCCAGATGTTTCAATTATTATCTGCGAAATTAAGTCAAACTACTGTTGATGTCAAAAGACAGAGTGTCAAACTTAACTGGAAGTCTCAAATGCCAAAAAGCTTGATTCACCGTTGTCTCAGCCTCAACCTAAACTTATTTTTTATTCTCAATTTTCCCATCCAGGAAGAAGCTGATACGCAATTTATCATTGCTGGGATCGTGTTCCACTTTTGACCCCACACCAAACACCTCTCGTATTAAAGCAGGTTGGAGCAATTCTTTCGGTAATCCCGCAGACCTAATTGTTCCTTTGTCTACCACGTAAATGCGATCGCAATAACTAGCAGCTAAATTCAAATCATGTAACGCTGCTATCGTAGTTACACCCAACCCCTTCACCAACTCCAAAAGTTCTAACTGATAGCGGATATCTAAATGATTAGTCGGCTCATCGAGAATCAAAAACTGTGCTTGTTGTGCTAAAGCTCTTGCTACCAATACTCGCTGCTTCTCACCGCCAGAAAGGGAAACAAAGGAACGCTCACAAAACTCCAGCATTCCCACCTGATATAGTGCTTCCCTGACGATATCTCGGTCTTTAGCTGTTTCTCGCTCAAACATTCCTTGATGGGGATTCCTACCCATCCACACCATTTCCTCAACCGTGAAATCAAATTCCGTTGGTGTCTCCTGTAAAACCACTGCTGTCTGTTGCGCCATCTCACGGGGACTCAATTGCCAAATATCTTGACCATTAAGAGTAATTCGTCCTGTATCCGGTTTGAGAACGCGGTAAATACAGCGCAATAGGCTAGATTTCCCACTTCCATTAGGGCCAATCAATCCGACAAACTCACCGGATGCGACTTCCAGATTAATATCCCGCAAAATCGGCGTTTTCTCAATACGGCAAGACAAATTCTCCACTACCAGCCTCATCGTCCCCCTCCCAATGTTTTTGGAGAAAGCTGCATTAACCAAATGAAAAAAGGAGTACCGAAAAGTGCCGTAATAATACCAATAGGTAATTCCTCTGGGGCGATGATGGTGCGTGCTAATACATCTGCCCAAATCAGGAAAATTCCCCCTAGTAACAGGCTTACAGGTAAGACACGGCGATGATCTGAACCCACAAATAAACGGACGCTATGGGGCATCATTAAACCCACAAAACCAATAGCCCCACTCACTGCAACCATCACACCAGTTAATAGTGATGTTACCAAAAATAACTGCTTACGGAAGCGATCGCTATCTGTTCCCAAAGTCATGGCTGTTTCTTCACCAATTAGTAAAGCATTAAGCGATCGCCTCTGCAATAATAAGTAAACCATCCCTATTCCCAGAGATACCATCGGTAAAATCAAATCAGTCCACTTTGTCCCCGACAGTCCCCCCAACAACCAAAATAATACTCGCCGCGCCGCATCACCACTTCCCGCTTTCAACGTCAAAAAACTGGTGACAGCAGAGAATAAGTAAGATACCGCCACACCAGCTAAAATTAACCGAGTCGAAGAAATCCTTCCCTGACGCTGCGCCAACAAAAAAACCACGACAAACGACAACATTGCCCCCAGAAACGCCCCCACAGATACCGCATATATCCCCAGAGAAGCGAAAACCCCAAACAGAATGACTAAAACAGCCCCCACCGACGCACCAGAGGAGACACCAAGGATATAAGGGTCAGCCAGGGAATTTCTTACCAAAGCTTGCATCGTCACACCCACCACCGACAGCCCCGCACCTACAAAAAAAGCCAACAGCACACGCGGGAAGCGAATTAACCACACAATTTGCACCTGTGCAGGTGTCCAATCTCCTGTTAAATTGGGGAATAATTGGGCAAGTGCTATTTGCCAAACTCTTAAAGGCGGAATTGATACTGGGCCAATCATCACAGCTAAGGTGATTGAGCTAATAAGTATAATAATTAAGCTAATTATTAGTAGTTGATAGCGTGTTTTTTGGAATCTCCTTAGTTTCATTCTTTTGGTTAAACAAGAACTTTATCAGTCAACCCAGTTCACAACTCGGATACCAGGAATTTGTTGAAAATGGCGAATATTTCGTGTTACTAACTTAGGTCGATTTGCTAAAGCAATACTAGCAATCAACAAATCTGCCCGTCCGATTTTGCGTAACTTTGGAATCACACGCAGACGGTTAAACTGTTCTGATGCTGCTTGACTTACACCAACAATTAAAAGCGGACGTAGCAATTCCTCTGTCCGAAATAAAAGCTCTTGTGCCTTCAGTAAATCAACTCCTGTTTCTGCTTTGAGGAGGTAATCAATTCGTCCCCGCAACATCTCAACTTTTGTAATAATGGTAATACCAACATCAGGATCTTCTGTTGACTTTAACTGCTTAACTACATTTGACTGTCCAGCATAAAGATGAGTAAGAGTGTCTGTATCAAGCAAAAGCATCAAACATCAGACTCCGCATCAACTTCAGTTCGTCCCCTCTGTTGATAAATTGTTGTTCTCAATTCTGCCAGAGAATCATCATCAGCAAGCATACCGACTTGAGTTAGGAGAACAGAACGACCAGTTTGAGAACGTAACCAGTCATCAATTGCAACCTTCAAAAATCTCCAGTCATTCTCAATTTTGCGCCCAGGAATATTTCCTTGGGAGGCTTGACGCAAAACCGCTTCTATGGGTAGACGCAAGTATGCTGAGGCTTCCTCAAGGGTGAGAACATCTGGTAATGTTATTTGCTCCATAGTTAGCTAATTAGGTTTACTAATTGAATTTGTTCGTGACATACTGTAATCTTACTGTTTAAACTTCTCTGGATACAAAGCCTCTGCTAACTTACTCACCCCCTCAATATTACGAATTCCCGGCATTGTATAACTAAAACCCAGGATAATAAATTTATCTTCCTGCACAGCTTTGAGTTTGGCATAAGCAGGATTAGATTTTAGTAAATGTCGCTTTTCTTCAGCCGATGACCAAGTAGCATCAATCAACACAATTACATCAGGTTGACGGTTAATCACATCTTCCCAATTAACTGTTACCCAAGCTTGTTTTTTTTGAATATCTTTAAAAATGTTTTCCCCACCCGCCAATTCAATAATATGATTGGGCATTCCCCAGTTAGAAACAGTCAGTGGAGGATTTTCGGAATCATACCAGAATATCCGCTTTCTCGTAGTAATTTTACCTAGCCTTCCTTGGGTTATTTGTAATTGCGATCGCAATTCTTTAATCAGCGTTTGCGCCCGTGCTTCCACCCCAAATATCCGCCCAATATCTAATATTTCCTGATAGAGATTATCCATTGTCACCCTATCTGGTCTGAGTTCAAGTTTTTCACATTCAATAGGTAATAAATAAGAATTAATCCCTAACTTTAATAACTCTGTACGTGCGCCAAGGGTTTGATTATCAAATGCACTATCTTCAGTAGTAAACACAAAATCAGGTTCAACACCTAAAAACACTTCCCGCGAGGGATACTTTGCCGCCAATACAGGAATTTTTCTATATGCTTGTTCATACTCTGGTAAAATCGGATTATCTAAATAACCTGTACCCACCATCTGTTTTTCTAACCCTAGAGCCAGCATCACTTCAGTTGCAGATTGAGTCATGGTTACAGCTCGTTTGGGAGGTTGTTTATAAGTAATATTCAAGTCACAATTGTTGATAGTTACAGGTGTATATTCTGTACCTATAGATGTTGTGACATTAGGTGAGACAACCTTTCCCTCACAACCAAAAACTGACCCCAACAGCAGCGAAACCAGGACAATCAAAAAATGTCTTTGCATTCCCATGATCAAAAAATTGTGGTGAATACAGCCTGTTAATTAAAACTCAACCGATATCGTTCCCAAAACAGTAAATGGTGCGGCTGGATCGATATTATAACCGTCTAAATCATAATATTTCACATTAGAAATATTCTTAAAATTGAGAGCGTATCTATAGTTATTCCGCCGATAAAAAACAGAAGCATCAGCGCGGACATAACTAGGAACTTCAAAAGTATTGGGTAATCTTACCTCCTGTTCTCCAACATAATACAAACCAACCCCTAAACCTAAACCCTGGAGACTTCCCGTTTGAAATTCGTAAGTCGTCCACAATCCCAAACTATGTTCCGGTACACCAACTAATCTATCGCCTACAGGAATCCTATTATCTTTTGTCACCGTACCATCAATATAGGCATAGTTAGCAATTACTTTCCATCCTGGTAAAATTTCCCCAGCAATATCAAATTCAATCCCTTTACTTTCCTGTTCTCCTGTTTGGACGCTAAATCTAGAATCTACTGGATCTCGTGTTAAAACATTTTGCTTAGTAACCTGGAAAAATGCTAAAGTCGCCGAAAGCTTATCATTGAGAAAATTCTGCTTAACTCCTACTTCAAATTGTTCAGTATTTTGAGGTTCAAATTGCTCATTTGTGCGGCCACGTGCTTGAAATTGCGGCGAAAATCCGTTTGTCCAATTAAAGTACAAGGAAGTAGTTTTCGTAGGTTGATATACAAGTCCAACTCTAGGAGAGAATCTACTATCAGATTGTTCATCTAATAATTCATTCGTAACTCTATCTTCCCGACTGTATTCGTTAAAATCGACCCTACCACCTAATAAAACTTTGAAATTTGGTGTTAATTCAATCAAGTTTTGGGCAAATACACCGACATTTTGAGAAACAATTTTTCGTCCAAATGGTTCACCACCTGTTGAAATGGGAGTTCCACCATATTGAGGGTTAAAAATATCTATTGGTAATTCCTCATCTGGGGCAAATATATAATTAAATAAGTTATAGGCTAAATCCACACCAAATAAAACATTGTGACGAATTGCACCTGTAGAGAATTTACCAGAGATTTGGTTTTGAAAAGTTATATTTGCGTGTTCCTCTTCCGATGCAGTAATAAAACGATTCAGGGTGCGTCTATCGTCTTGTAAAGAACCATAATATGTGTATTTGGCATCATCTAATTTTGCCCCCAGGACATTAAAACCTTGACGAAATGACCAATCTTTACTGAATTCGCTATCAAGAGTGTAGGTAAACGAATTAAAGGTAAAATTACCATTAGCAAAATTTGGCTCTCCTAAAAACCGACTTCTCGGAAGCCTCAACGATTCTGGTTGAATGGGTATTCCTTGGTCAAATACCACATTATATTTTTGATGTTCAAACTCAAAAGTTATTTTGGTCTTTTCTCCCACTTTCCACTCGATAACCGGAGAAATAAAGAAGCTATCATTTCTCACAAAATCGCGGAAACTATCAGCATTTTCGTAAGCAATATTTAGCCGATATAAAACTGATTTATCATCTGTTAAAGGGCCTGTAATATCTAAAGTAGGACGAATAAAGTTATAACTGCCGTAGGTCAAACTAGCGTTATAGTAAGGTGTTTCTAGTGGCTTTTTTGTCACCGTATTTACTAACCCACTTCCACCTGCATACTGTGTGGGACTACCTCCATAAAGTACGGCTGCTGGCCCTTTGAGAAATTCGACTCTTTCGATATTCGCCACATCACGAGGACTAAAATAACCGTAGTCGGGAAACCCATTTCTGAGAGTTTCAAAGTTAGTCAAAAACCCTCTAATTCTATAACCTTGGGAAGACACACCCCCATATCCCCGTTCTGGTTGGACACCGCTAACGTTATCTGCTAATTCCGAAAGACGCACCACATTTCTATCTTCAATTACCTGACGCGGAATAACTTGAATTGATTGGGGAATATCTCGCAGTGGCGTATTGGTCCTAGTTGCGGTGACAGCATCGGGTACAGAATAGGTGTCACGTTCTCCTGTCACCGTCAATTCAATGGGTTCATTTGCTGGTGTTTCGCTAGTAGGTGATGTAACTGGTGTGACGACGAAAATTAAACCTTCATCGCTATCATCTAACTCAACTTTTGGTATAGCGGTTTCACCCGTTACTGTCACCCGAATATTATTTGCATCTTGATTTGTGACTACTACTTCTGTAATTCCTGCAAATGGTTTTTCTTGCCGAAATAAATTACCATTAGGTAAACTTAATTGCGCGTTAGGAATATCTACAATGAAGTTATTTTCCTCACTCTTGTTAACTATTTGCAACTTATCAGATGCAGGAATTTCTAATATGATTTCTAAAGTGTTAGGAGTTGGATTGAGGCGTACACCTGTCACTTGAATAACTTGACTTTGTTGCTGTGCGAATAATTCTTTAACGCTTGTGTGAGGAAGCTTTATTTCGCTTAATTGAGGTATGTCTTTAATAGCTAGTTCTTGTGAATATGCAGGGAAGGCATTCAAAATTGATATGGTAGAAGTCAGCCACAGATAAGCAAATAAACTATGTTGTTTCACCCTTGTTCCTCAGACCGTTGACGGTAAATTACACCACAAAGTAAATACTGTGACAATAAGTCAAACTGCTACTTATGTCAAACGACATATTGTCAAACTTAACTTGATTTATATTTTCAGGGAAACTTGTGATTTGGCTTTGCTGATGTTGATGTTATTGTCACTTCTCAATACCATTCTAGATGAGAGCAATTTCTAACTGCGATGAGAGTTGTTGTTGCAGATTTTTCAGTAGGTTTAAAGTTTTTTCATAGTTTGTAGTTGCTCCCTCTTGGGCAAAGTATTCTACAGCCTTTTGTAAATCTGCGATCGCTGCTTGTTCATGACCAAGTTGATGATTAGCTATACCTCGATTCAGATAAGCTTGGGCATTGTGAGGTTGAAGTTGAAGTGACGCGGTAAAATCCCTAATGGCACAAGAGTCATCACCGCTTCTACCACAAGCACAACCACGATTATAGTAAGCTCTATAGTCATGGGGATTGAGATGGATTGCCTTGGAGAAATTACCCATAGCACTTGGCAAATTTGATAATTCAAACCAAGCTAATCCTCGGTCATTGTAAATATCTGCAAGACGTAAAGTAGATGTTTGAGGAATCGTGATTAATGCTAGATTGTAATCAGAGATAGCTTGTTGATAATTCCCCAACATTGCATGGGCTATGCCTCGGTTATAGTAAGCTCGGAAATCGTGAGGCTTGAGAGCAATAACTTGATTATTGTCAGCGATCGCTTCCCCATATTCCTCTAGTCTGTGATATGCTATACCCCGATTGAGATGTGCTTCCACATTGTCAGGATTTAATTTGAGAGCTTGATTGCAATCAGCGATCGCATTTTGATAATCGGCTAATTGTAGATAAGCTAGACAGCGATCGCTATAAGCTGGCGCAGAATCCTTCCGTAACTCAATCGCCGCATTAAAATTTTCGATAGCTTCTTGGTAATTGCCATGTAACAATTTCTCTATTCCTGATTGGAGAAATATACTTGCTGTATTTGGCTTTTTAACTGTAGATAATGAGTGTGCAGGTGCAGCGAAAACAAAACCAGCAAACGTCACAGCAATACTAAAACTCAAGATGAATCGGTTCATGGAATGAAGAGAAACAACAGCCGATCAACTAAACAACTTCATTTTCATGTTCATTCTTCCCATAGTCAAAAGACAACCTGTCTTAGTGATGACCAAATTAAACTCTTCCCTAAGTTTGACAATTGGTCATTTGACAGCAGATCATCCATTACTGAGAATTGGAAGATACCTTAAAACAACCCATAGGTGAAGTGATGCAATTGTCTGCCAAATTAGCGGTGTTCACGTTAGTAACAATTCCCTGCACCGCAATTCTGGGGAATTACGCCATCAGTTTAGCTTCTACTACTGAAACTCAAGAAGTAATAATTAGATTTAATAGTAAAGTTGCTCAACAGCCCTTTGAATGTGGCAAAACCTACACTTTAGGTAAACCAGCCAAAAAATTTACTCTCTCTGACTTTCGCTTCTATGTGTCTGATGTAGCTTTAATTGATATCAATGGTAAAGCTGTACCCCTCACCTTAACCCCGGATGGTAAATGGCAATACCAAAATACCGCCCTGCTAGACTTTGAAAATAAATCTGGTGCTTGCGTTAATGGCACAGTAGAAACACGTAATCAAGTGATTGGTAAAGTCCCCAAAGGCAATTATCAAGGACTGCAATTTACCTTGGGTATCCCTTTCCATCTCAATCATGAGGATTCCGTCACCGCCCCATCACCCCTAAATTTAACCGCCCTCTGGTGGAACTGGCTGTCTGGTTACAAATTTGCTCGCATTGATTTAGAGAAACATAGTCACACTAGCCCAGGCGCGAAACATAGTGAACAAAATCATCAGGCGCAGGGTTTCCCCATCCATTTGGGTAGCACTGGTTGTCAAGCTCAAACAGGTAGTCAAAAACCCTCATCTTGTAAAAATCCCAATACCGCGAAGGTTGTCTTGACTAAATTTGATCCCAACAAAAATATAGTGGTTGCAGACCTAGCCGCGTTGTTAACAAACACAAATTTAACCATCAACCAACCAAAGACCCCTCCAGGTTGTATGTCATCTCCCGATGATGGCGATTGTGTGGGCATTATGACTAATTTTGGTCTGCCCTTTGGTAATCAACCTGCTTCTGAACAGAAATTCTTTAGATTTGAGTGATGGGAATTAGGCAAGATGCCCCCCCTGCTTCTTCTTAGCTCTGAAATTGCCCCGAATTCTCCCATGAAATTAACTCGTTTGCTGACTCTAGCTGTGATTTGTCTGTTGTCGCTTTGTCTTGCAATGGGACTGAGTAAAGCATTTGGCACATCACCGACTTCAGAATATGACTGGAATCTCCCAACTTAGATGCCGAAGCCAATTGTCCCAGCAGATAACCCAATGAGTTCGCAAAAAGTGGAGTTGGGACGGCATCTTTTCTATGAGAAGCGGTTATCAATCACGGGTGAATTCTCTTGTGCGTCTTGCCATATTCAGTCTTTAGCTTTTACTGATGGAAAAACGGTGGCGTTGGGAGCAACTGGCGAAAAACACCCCCGTAACTCCATGAGTCTCGCTAATATTGGCTATAACCCGGTATTAACTTGGGCTAACCCTTTGATGACTAAGTTGGAAACTCAAGCTTTAGTACCCATGTTTGGGGAACACCCGGTAGAAATGGGTATGGTAGGACGGGAACAACAAATATTAACCATGCTGCGGGATGACTCTAAATATCGACAGATGTTTGCAGCAGCGTTTGGAGAAAGTCAGGAAGCAATTAGCTTGAGTAATCTGACTAAAGCTTTAGCAGCTTTTGAACGTACTTTGATTTCTGTAAACTCTCCTTATGATCGTTATCGCTTCGGTGGCGACTCTCATGCTATTTCAAAAGCTGCTAAACGGGGAGAAAAGTTATTCAACAGCGAACATCTAGAATGTTTTCATTGTCACGGTGGAATTAATTTTAGTGATTCGGTGATGCACGATCGCCTGGCTTTTGTGGAAATCGCTTTTCACAACACTGGGCTATATAATATTGACGGCAAAGGAGCTTACCCACCAGATAATACTGGCGTTTATGAAATTACTACCAAACCCTCCGATATGGGACGTTTCAAAGCTCCAACTCTGCGAAATATTGCTCTGACTGCTCCCTATATGCACGATGGTAGTATCCCAACTCTAGAAGCAGTTATCGACCACTACAAAGCGGGTGGGAGAACGATTCATACAGGAAACTTTGCGGGAGTAGGCAGCAAAAATCCTTTCAAAAGTGAATTTATTAGCGGTTTTGAATTAACTGAAGCTGAAAAAAATGACCTGATAGCTTTCCTGAAAAGTTTGACTGATGAAATATTTATCCATAACCCTGCTTTTAGTAATCCCAACTTGATTAACCCAAACTCAGGTTTATTAGGGATTTTTGAGGAAAATTGATTGACCATTCTGACGCAAAGACTCTGTAAGTGCAGAGAGAATTTTGACTAACTCTGTACCTACCCAACCTGATGAAATTTTTGGGGGGGTGTTCTGGAGGATACTGGTTACAAAGGTGCGGCAAACTCTTTGTAAAGGTTCTCCTTTTTGTAATTCCAGCACTTCTTGACTTTGATTCACTGGTAAAAAGAGATTTCCCTGCTGTTCAAACTCACCATGTAATAAAGTTAAGGGTGATGATGGTGACATTTCATCAAAGACCAAAGTACCAAGGCTACCTACTACGGCTAATCGACGCTGTTTATCAGGATTTAACCAGCACAGATGAATAAAAGCTTGAAAACCATTCGGGTAGGTGAGTGTTACCCAAACTAAATCAGCTAAACCTGATGGTGAGGTGTTAGTTTGCTGACTCTCTTCAGCTTGTAGCCACACCTTACCTGTTGCCTGTACGCTGATGGGTAGTTGACCTAACCAGTTGTTGAAGATGGCAATATCATGAATGGCTAAATCCCAGAGTGCATCGACATCTTGGCGGACAGGTCCTAAATGGGTACGTGCTGCATAGCCGTAACGCAAATCACCTAATTTACCTGCTTGGACTACAGCTTTTCCGCCCTCAACGGCTGGGTGGAATAAATAAGTGTGGTCAACCATCAGTATCAATTGCTTCTGCTCTGCCAGTTGGCAAAGTTCCTGGCATTCTACTGGGTCTAGAGTTAAAGGTTTTTCGGCTAAAACGTGACAACCCCAGTTGAGAGCGTCTTTAACTAAAGCATAATGGGTAGTAGCAGGAGTTGCGATCGCAACTGCTGTTAACCCTGACAATTGCTGTAAATCTTGCCACTGGGTCGTTAATACAACACTTTCATCTAAGTTAAATTGCTGTTTGATTACCGCCAATCTTTCTGAGTGCGGATCTACTACCGCCACTACATTAACTTGAGGTAGTGCTAAAAAATTCCGCAGTAAATGCACTCCCCAACGCCCAACCCCAATAACAGCAATGTTAATCATGAGTTATTAGTCAATAGTCACTAGTTAATAGTCATTGGTAAATTATCAAGCGTCAACCCCTAGTAGATCATCAAATGTGAATTGAGGCATAAGCAAGTTCGTAGTAAGGACTTTAGTCCTTAGAAAAATCAGGACTAAAGTCCTTACTACGAACCCTCAAAACTAACTTGATAGACTACTAGAGGCAATCCAAAATTTATCGAAAATTTGGGTTGAAAACCCCGTCCTTATAGGACGGCTTTATGCTTTTGTGGTAGCATAAGAATGTGGTTAATTGGTCATACCACAAAGTGGTACGTAGTAGCTTTGCGTAGCATCTTTGCCAGAGGAAAGCCATGATTGTTTACGAGTTTAAAGTTAAGGGTAAAGAAAAGCAATATCAGGCAATCAACGAAGCAATCCGTACCAGCCAATTCATTCAGAATAAGTGCTTGCGCTACTGGATGGATAACAAGGATTCAAAGGTAGATAAGTATGCTTTGAATAAGTATTGTGCTGTGTTAGCTGCGGAATTTCCCTTCGCCTCGGAACTTAACTCAATGGCTAGACAATCTGCTGCTGAACGTTCTTGGAGTGCAATTTCTCGGTTTTACGACAACTGTAAAAAGAAGGTCAAAGGTAAAAAGGGGTTTCCTAAATTTAAGAGAAACTGCCGTTCAGTTGAATATAAATCAACGGGATGGAAGCTAACTCTTACTCGTAAGTCGATAACTTTTTCAGACAAGAAAGGTATTGGAACTCTGAAATTAAAGGGGACTTACGACCTGAATTACTACGACATCAAGCAGATTAAGCGTGTCCGTTTGGTACGTCGTGCTGATGGCTATTACGCCCAATTTGCAATTGATACTGATGCAAGGATAGAAACTCAACCCTCACATCAATTAGTGGGTATTGACTTGGGATTGAAGTATTTCATTGCTGATAATAAAGGCAATGTAGAACCATCCCCCCAATTCTACCGCAAGTCAGAAAAACAGTTAAACCGTGCTAATCGCAAAAAGTCTAAAAAGTTCAGTAAAGACAAAAAGAAAGCTCGCGCAAGGCAATCTAACAATTACCACAAAGCTAGAAATAGATATGCTCGTAAGCATTTAAGAGTAAGTAGGCAACGAAAAGAGTATTGCAAGAGATTGGCATACTCCGTTATCCAATCTAATGATTTGGTAGCTTATGAAGACTTGAATGTCAAAGGGTTGGTACGTAATCGACATCTAGCTAAATCAATTAGTGACGCTGGTTGGTCAACTTTCCGCCTGTGGTTGGAATATTTTGGTCAGAAATATGGGAAAGTGACAGTTGCTGTTCCTCCCCATAACACGAGTCAAAATTGTTCTAACTGTGGTGAGAAAGTGCAGAAATCTTTGTCTACAAGGACTCATGTTTGTCCACATTGCGGATATGTGGAAGACAGAGATATCAACGCAGCAATCAACATTTTGAGACTAGGACTCAGTACGGTAGGGCATACCGGAACTTACGCTACAGGAGATTTGCCCTCTTGGGCGATTGGCCTCGGCCTGTCGTCTAACGGCGAGTCTGTGAATGTAGAATTCCCACGCCTTTAGGCTGGGGAGTGTCAAACAGGATCTTCCTTGGGAATGACTGCTAAAAATGCTATTTTGGCGGCGGCTTGTTCGGCGGCTTTGATCGAGCGTCCTTTACCTTCACCTAGTTTTTTATCATACAGCCAGACTTCAGCCATGAAACGCTCTTGAGTGCGGTTGGCTTGATTGACTTCCACCACTCGATATTCTGGTAAAACTTTGTATTGGGCTTGCGTCCACTCTTGGAGGGCTGCTTTGTAATTGAGCCTGGCAGGATCAAGGCGAATTTCAGCCGCCAGTTGGCGAAAGTGAGGGTCTAACCAACAGTGAATCAATTCTAAATTATTGGTACTGAGGTAAAACGCGCCTAAAACAGCCTCAAAAGCATCTGCAAGTCGTGATTCTTGACCAATTTTATCGCTGGTGGCACTACCGGCGACTAATAAATGTAACTCTAAACCATATTCTCTAGCTAATTGTGCCAGGATGCGATCGCTCACCAAAACTGAACGAATGGCGGCAAAATCTCCCACAGGGCAATCTGGATAAGTTTCCCATAAAACCACAGCCGCCGCTAATCGCACTACTGCATCACCGACAAACTCCAGTTGTTCATAATTAGCTGAATCGGAAACCGTAGGATGAGTTAAAGCTAAGTCTAGTAATTCCCACTTAATCGGTGCAGTGGTTGGCAGACCTAATTTTCTTACTAAACTTTCAAGCTGTCGCTGACGACGTGGATAAACAAGGCTCATTAGTTATTAGTCATTAGTCAACAGTTGATAGTTGACAGTTGATAGTTGACAGGTATCAATCATTAGTCAACAGTTGATAGTCGTTACTTTTGACTATGGACTATTGACTAAAAGAGGAGAGAGTTGGTAGTAAGCCGGGTTCTGTTCTCTATGTAGATTACTCTACATGATGGCGGTTATCTATCTGGGACGTTTGTTACCAAACGCCTCTAGCGGCTCTTTTCAGGCGGAACTGGTAAAAGACCAACCATAGTCCCTACGGCCTTGCTCCCAACCGGGGTTTACCGAGCCAACGCCTCTCGACGTTGCTGGTGCGCTCTTACCGCACCTTTGCACCCTTACCAAGAGAGGTGACAGGTTACAGGTTATAGGTGACAGCAGAAATTTACTGTCACCTCTCACCTCTCACCTGTTCCCTAGTCTTGGCGGTATCTTTCTGTGGCACTATCCTCACGATCGCTCGCACTGGACGTTATCCAGCAAGTCTGGTCTTTCGGGAGTCCGGACTTTCCTCAAACCAGGGTTAACTGATCTGCAACCACCTACGCCTACTCTCTCCCTCTTTCAAGTGTAGTCCTGGATGATATCATCTGTGCGGTTTGGTTATTTCTTTTTATTCCAGGGGAGGGCATAAGTCCACGGTAGTTTTTTGACGGTAAAGGGACAATCAATGATGCAGATGGGAGGATATTCTGAACCGGGAGCTATACCTGCTCGTAATTCCGATAGGCGTAGTACCAGTTGTAGGGAAAATTCTAACTCTTTGCCTCTATTCATAAAGTCGCCATACAACTTTTTCTGTGGTGGCCCGCCATTTTTTAACCCCCCGATATTAACTAGCGGTTTTTTTGCTGCGTAAATACCAGTGTCTTGATCTCGTCCAAATAAATCTTCGGCGGTAATTGCTTCTGATAGTGACTTTTTAGGAACAATTAAGCTAGGACTCTGGGGTAAGGCTAAGTCACGGGTTAAATCTGGTGATTTTCTGATGACTCGGCATGATTTGTTGTTGAGGATTAAAGAGCTATTGTCCCAGTCTACATAGATGGCTAGATTCTCAGACTTGTTGTCGATACTCATTGATAGTTCTTTGAGGTCGTCTATGGGATCTGAGGATTTGAATTTAAAGGAAATGCCAATCTTGTCGTCCAGACCTTGTTCTTTGAGTTTGTCGTCCACAACTCCTTTTTTAAAGTCGTATTTAATGCGATCGTCGATGGATTCAACCATCATATTAAAGACGTAAGCAACGCCAATAATGTAAATAGTCAATACCACTAAATTTTGGTCGCTACTTGTAGCCATAATTCAGCGTCCAGACTCCCTATAAAAATTTTTTTCTGTGTGGCTACTGCCAACTGCCAATATTTAATCACGCTTAATGGCCGTAGAATTCTCTAGCCAACCCCGTCGCCAAAATAAAAATAGTAATCCCAACCCGATAAATCCCATAATTGCTAGACAAAGTGGATAACCCCAATACCAATTCAGTTCCGGCATATTATATGGTGATTTTTCACTATTGAAATTCATACCATAGATACCCGCAATAAAAGTTAGAGGAATAAAGATAGACGAAACTACCGTGAGTAGCTTCATAACTTCATTCATCTTGTTACCGACAGCCGAGAGGTACACATCCATCAACCCAGATGCTAGCTCTCGGTAAGTTTCTACCATATCCATGACTTGTACTGCATGGTCGTAGCAATCTCTTAAATAAATTTGTACGTCTTCACTAATTAGTTCACTGCGATCGCGTATTAAAGAATTAATCGCATCCCGTTGCGGCCAGATAGCACGACGTAGTTGCAGTAATTCTCGCCGCAGATGATAAATTTTTTGTAGGGTTTTGCGGGTAGGTTTGGCTATGACTTCTTCCTCTAAGTCTTCTAATTGTTCCCCGTAACGTTCTAAAACTGGGAAAAAACCGTCAATAATCGCATCCAATACAGCATAAGCTAAGTAATCAGTCCCCTGTCGGCGAATTATCCCTCTCCCTTTTTCAATTCTTAGCCTCACCCCCTCAAAGCAATCATGTTCTGGTTCTTCTTGGACTGTCAGCAAATACTGTTTCCCTAAAATTAAACTTACTTGTTCACTATAAAAACCATAAGTTCTTTCTTTAGGCACTACCATTCGTGCAATAAATAGTAATTGGTCTTCGTAATCCTCAACTTTAGGACGCTCAGAGACGTTAACTACATCCTCTAAAACTAAAGGCGATAATTCAAACACTCGCCCCATGCGCTCTAAAATGTCCTGATTACCTAAACCCTGGACATCTACCCAAGACACGGATTCTTGATCTAGATAGGGGATACATTCTTCTGGGGTGGCTACCTGTTGGCGAATAAAATCAGTTTGGTTATAGTCAATCAATAAAATCGTCGGCGGTGGCGCGTCTGCATCAATGATGATTGTTCCTGGTACAGTTCCTGGATAGTGATAAAATTCATCTCGATGAGATTTAGTTGACACTTTGGGAAAATGACGCAGTTTTTTTAGTATTTTGACCATGTACTGTCACTCATTTAGATTTAGGCTAAGTCTAAACACTCTTCATTCTCGACAGAAAAAAAGAAATTAACAACTTAGAATATAAATTTATACCAGTTTTTTTTTAAATTTACGAGTCAGAAACTTAATTTACAAGTCAGAAATTTGATTTACAAGTCAGAAATTTATTTTTTAGGGCTTCATTTCTATTTATTGAGAATTTGCGCCGTTCAGATCCCCGACTTCTTTGAGAAGTCGGGGATCTTGTCTCTCACGAATGATTTAGGATTGCTATATATTAAGAAAGAACCACACCAGCAAAACCCACCTAGGCGGGTTAAAAGTCGTCGTTCTTAAATTTTGAATTTTGAATTGATTAGAATGGCTACAAAAATTCCCGTCACTGTGATTACAGGCTTTTTAGGTAGTGGTAAAACCAGCCTAATTCGCCACCTCCTCCAAAACAACCAAGGCCGCCGCATTGCAGTTTTAGTCAATGAATTTGGCGAACTCGGTATTGATGGCGAGTTGTTGAAATCCTGTCAAGTTTGCCCAGAAGATGAGGAAAACGGGAATAATATTTTTGAATTAACTAATGGCTGTCTCTGCTGCACAGTCCAAGAAGAGTTTTATCCGACAATGCAGGAGTTAATCAAACGGCGCGATCGCATTGACTGTATTGTAATTGAAACTTCTGGTTTAGCTTTACCCAAACCCCTAGTTAAAGCTTTTCGCTGGCAAGAAATTCGCAACGCCGCTACAGTTGATGCAGTGATTACGGTGGTAGATTGTGCAGCCGTCGCCGCCGGGACGTTTGCGAGTGATTTGGATGCGATCGCACTTCAACGTCAAGCCGATGATAGTCTAGAACATGAAACACCTTTGCAAGAATTGTTTGAAGACCAATTAGCTTGTGCAGATTTGGTAGTCTTAACCAAAACTGATTTGATAGATGCCGCCACAAAATCACAAGTTGAGTCATTAGTCAAGCAAGAATTACCGCGAGTTGTGAAAATGGTAGAGAGCGATCGCGGTCAACTCGACCCATCTATACTATTAGGATGGCAATCTGCTGTTGAAGATAACTTAGATAGTCGTCCTAGTCATCACGACACTGAAGAAGACCACGACCATGACGACGAAATCAACTCCACACACGTAGTTTTAGACCGTGCTTTTGACCCAGAAAAACTGCAAAAACAGTTAGAAGCACTAGTACACCAACAAGAAATTTACCGGATTAAAGGCTTTGTAGCCGTGGAGAATAAACCCATGCGCCTAGTAATGCAAGGTGTAGGAAACCGCTTTGAAAAGTTTTATGATCGTCCTTGGCAACTAACAGAAGCACGGCAAACCCGCTTAGTATTTATTGGTCGTAATTTAAACTCAACAGAGATAGAATCACATCTGTTGACTTAATAGACATCTCCTAAAAAGTAGAGACGTAGCATTGCTATGTTTCTACATGGGTTTTCTCTTCTTTAGCCTCTATTGCTCCCGCTTTATTTAATTTTATGGACACACCTTTTATTCCTGTAGTTCATTCAATTCCTGAAGGGTCAGCTTTAATTGTCACTGTACTTGATAACTACCCAATTAACAAGCCTCTCAGTTGTAAGTTATATAAACGTGGGCTTAACGATACTTATTTAATAGAAACTGAACAAGAGAGATATATTTTACGAATTTATAGATGTAGTTGGAGAAATCAAGAAGAGATTGGTTTTGAGTTAGAACTTCTAGCATTTTTAAATAATAAAAATCAGCCAGTAGCATACCCTCTTTTTAGAAAAAATGGTGGTTTTATTACAGAGATTTTAGCACCGGAAGGTATACGTTATGCGGCTGTGTTTACGTATGCACCAGGAAGTGCAGTTAATGAAAAGCTTCATGCTGACCAAAGTTATATTTTGGGAAAAGTGCTGGCAGAAATTCACCAGGAATTAAACTGCTTCAGGAGTAGTTTTACTCGGAATAAATTAAATAGTGAATATTTACTTCATAGGTCATTACTAGCAATTACATCCCTCTACAAACATCGTGAACATGATCTAGACTACCTCGAACAATTAATCAAAAAAATTACCAGCCAAATAGCCGGATTTAGGCTACCTTTTAAAGCCCCTGAGTATGGAATTTGTATAGGTGATGTACATTCAGGTAATGCTCATTTTACAGAACAGAATAAACTAACATTGTTTGACTTTGATCAGTGTGGTTATAGCTGGCGTGCTTTTGACATTGCAAAGTTTTTACACGCAGCACTAAGGATGAAGATAGACATTGAAGTTAGAAACAGCTTTATTGAAGGTTATCAGACAATTCGCCAGTTGAGTGAAGATGAACTAGCATCAATTCCCGTATTTGTTCAAACTGCTCATATCTGGGTTATGGGAATTAGTACAAGTGTTGTAGGTGATGTTTTACCTTATGGTTGGTTCGATGATGATTGGCTAGATACAAGGTTAGCCATGCTGAAAAGTTTAGATAATGCAGAAATTCAAATCTGTTAACCACCAAAACCAAATCAAAAGCTATCAGCCCCCGACAGGAAAGCGTTTAAAAATTTAGTAATAAATAGAGTCACGTTTCACTAAAATATCTGAAATTTTGCTGTTTATTCACTATTATTTTATCGTTAATTAGCATGCTTACGATGAACGTCCTCTAGTTCTGTGTGCTGCCTAGTATCTGTCTAGAACTCTGTCGCTTCTGTCCATTGCTGTACAAGGGTTTGTCAGATTAAGCTAAACATACAAACCCAGAACTCCGATTTCTTTAAGAAATCGGAGTTCTTATATTCAAGAAGCTTTAGCCATCCTGTAATTTGCATCTAACCAACAACGTGGTAGACCTTCTCCCGAAGGGAAGACAAGATTTTCTTTTTTAAAAGAATCAGGTTCTTGTTCTTCTTGACCTTCTTGGTCTTGAGCATGAACTATATCTAGATTTGGATCAATTAATTCTTGAATATCCAGAATTTTGACTAAATCTTGGCTATTTTTGATTTGTAAAAACATATCACTAACTCCGATTAAAAAGTATCTAGGAGAACTATATTTGTAGCGATCGCTAAAATTTCCACGGCAATATAACACAAAAGTAAATGTGCTTTATCTGCGTTTATCTGCGATTAATTTTGCTGAAACTTTCTCAAGCAAACACAAATATCTGAAGCCAGGAAATCACTCTCAACAAATAAAACTTTTATGGAAATCCTTGCCTATCAAACTGTGTAATAATTTCCTGCCTGCACCTATAATTATATCTCGCGTTGATATCTCTCTAAAATATCCACCAAGTTAACTTGACATTGTAGTGGTAATAAATCGAGCAAAGGTAGTTCTCTTCTACCACCGCCAATTTTCACCGGGATAGATTCCAACACTTGTATTACTCGGTCTTCCGTGACAGCCTTGGAAGTAATTAAAGGATATAACTGTTCGGCAACAGTGGTATGCAGCTTGGCATTAGATAAGTAGAGATGCCATTTGGCAATATCTAGATAAACATTTTCGCCAATTTCGGCTGCTAGGGCTTCTAGTAATTCTGTGGTGTTAGTCTTAGCCATAAAAATACCTTATATCAAGAAAGAGCGCGGAGTTTCATGAATAATTAACATTATCGCGCAATTCATCAGGCAAGCATACAACCACAGGTTACAATTGCCCCAGCTTGAGTATTACCTCTTTAGGTGGATTTGGGGGGTGTGGGCGAATAATTGGCGATCGCCACAATGTAAATTAGATGCACCAACAATACTAAAACCCAACTAGCCGTGAACAACGGCAACCACTCCCAAGTAGTTGTTTTCAAGATATGGAAGAACCATAAGCCAGAATTAATCGTAGCAGTAACGGCTACATGAACCGCGAAATTCATGCGATCGTCTAACTTGCGGAATTCAGGGTCATTGCGATCGGGTTTGCGAGGCCAACGAGGAGGCATAAATATTTATTACGATTTTTAATACACCTGACTATTGTGAACTACCCACACTGACTTGAAGGTACAGTGTGGGCTTCCCAATTCATCGGGAATAGCCTCCAGAACTTCGTAGTTCTATTGGTCTGACATTCCCTCCAAGGGCAGGAGTCCTGATTCCCAAGACCCAAATCTTTTCGTTGCGACACTTACCTATTAGCTTGGTTTTCGCTTACGGCATTGGTGGTCAAGATACTCGATATCTTATCAGAAAGCCTGGGGATTTTTCATCTATTTCATCAATAATATGAAGGAAAAACCTCAAATGTTCTTTGCTCTGACTCGGCTATGCCTCGGATTAATTGAGAACGATTTCGGTTTTTCACAGATGATATCCCGCCACTGATTCGGAGTACCAAATTCAGTGGGGGACTTACGGCGTCATAGTTAAAAGTATTGGGCGAATATAATTGGCTACTAAACAAGCATTCGTGTAGCGTCCCGTAGTGGACTAGTAAAAAACCAAGGTTTTTAACCCGTACAGGTGATTTTTGTCTGAGTAGACGCGACTTCTAGTTGCCAAGGCTTTTGAAAAATTATTACATCAACCAATTGGGTGATTTGGGAATTGTTAGGAATCAAAAATGGTTCTTCTTGTTGATAGAGGGAGCTAACAAATTCCTCAGTGAAGATGTTAACAACCTCTAGTGGTGGTAAAAATGGCTAAAGCAAACCCAGTGCAAATTCAGAAACACCTAAAAGGTGTTGACTATCCAGCAAATAAGGAAGTATTAATTCAACACGCGCAAAAGCAAGGTGCTGATCGCAATATAATTTCACTTTTGGAGAAATTACCAGAAGATGAGGAGTACGACACTCCCACAGACCTGAACAAAGCTATAGGTGATATAGAGTAGGGTGAACATAATTAAGTAGAACAGGGTAAATAATTAAAGGTTTGTAGTAAGAACTTTAGTTCTCTCTGCGTTCTCTCCGTTCCCTGCGGGACGCTCCGCGAACAAAAAAGGACTAAAGTCCTTACTACGAACTCAATCCTAGTTTTTACATTACTTAACATAGTTTGATTTTTTCAATGAGGGTTGAGATACTCTCCTGATTTTCCGCCGATTTTACTAATCAATCGAATCGATTCAATTTGCATCGATTTTTCTAAGGCTTTGGCCATATCGTATAAAGTCAACGCTGCAATAGAAACGGCAGTTAAAGCTTCCATTTCTACACCTGTTTCAGCTTTAGTTTTGACTGTAGCCTGAATTTGATAACCAGGAAGTTGAGGATCGGGTGTAATTTCGACGGTGACTTTTTGCAGTGGTAGGGGGTGACACAGAGGAATTAGATTAGCAGTCTGTTTAGCTGCCATAATGCCAGCTATCCGCGCAGTCGCTAAAACATCCCCTTTAGGAGTGTTCCCCGCTTGAATAGCCGCTAAGGTTTCTGGTAGCATCCGCACCTGTCCAGCTGCGACAGCTTGCCTGACGGTGGAGGCTTTCGCTGAGACATCTACCATCTGTGCTTGTCCCTGGTTATCAAGGTGAGTAAGGTTTGTAGAATTTTTTAGAAAATTGTCTTGCATTATTCCCAAAGAGAGTGTTACTATATATTTCTTGTAGGGGCGTGTAGCTCAGTGGACTAGAGCACGTGGCTACGGACCACGGTGTCGGGGGTTCGAATCCCTCCTCGCCCGTTTGATACGGCAAAAAGAAAAAGGCAAGGGTAAGAAATTAACAACTTACTTTTGCCTTTTTAGTTTATGGGGTATTGGGTAATTTAAGTTTGTTTGGATTTTGGATTTACGTTAGCGCAGCATTCGCGGAGCGTTCCGTTCGCGTTAGCGTCTCTAAAGAGAAGGAAACGCAGAGAGTATTTGCGATCACCTCCGGTGGGCGGGTACGCCATCGCCTTTCCATCCAAAATCTAAAATTCCCACAGGCTAATGTATAAGCATTAATACTAGATTCTTCATAAGATTGTTACGTTATTTATCTTTTTTTGCCACAACTTCCCGGACACGATATATGGGTCTTCCTTGGGATTCGTGGTAGGTACGCATCAATAACTCTGCCAACAGACCAAAGCTAAATAGTTGTACTCCCGTAACTAAAAGCAGTACCGCCAAAATGAGCAAAGGACGATTGCCAATGGTTTCACCCATCGCTAATTTGATAAAAGTCAAGTAAATACCTATACCTGTCCCCAAAATCATCGAAATTAGCCCCAATAAGCCAAAGACGTGCATGGGACGGGTAAGGAACTTTTTCATAAATAGAATTGTGAGCAAATCCATCAATACGCGGAAAGTCCGCGATAAGCCATACTTGCTCTGTCCAAAACGCCGGGCGTGATGACGCACAGGCATTTCCGTAATTCTTGCCCCTTCGATGTATGCCAATGCTGGTAAAAAGCGGTGCAGTTCGCCGTAGAGATTCATATCTGCTACCAGTTCCGCACGATAGGCTTTAAGTGAACAGCCGTAATCATGAATATAGACGCTAGTAGTCCGACGAATTAGCCAGTTAGCAATTTTAGAAGGCAATAACCGATTTAATGCCCCATCTTGCCGATTTTGCCGCCAACCACTCACCAAATCGTAACCTTCCTCTAGCTTGGCTAATAAGATGGGGATATCAGCTGGGTCATTTTGCAAATCAGCATCTAAAGTGACGATCGCATTCCCTAGCGCATATTTAAAACCAG
The DNA here is from genome assembly GCF_963920945.1 of Anabaena sp. CCY 9402-a. Lineage (NCBI taxonomy): Bacteria > Bacillati > Cyanobacteriota > Cyanophyceae > Nostocales > Nostocaceae > Anabaena > Anabaena sp. CCY 9402-a. Next base: position 3,330 of record NZ_CAWUDL010000004.1, on the reverse strand, counting down.
CCGCCATCGCCGCAGTTTGCCCATAATTACGACGCAGAATCACCGCCTTTAAATCAGGGCGGATTTGCGCTTGTTCTTTGAGAAAGTTAGCTGAACCATCACTAGAACCATCATCTACGCAGATGATTTCATAGCTTAACTGACTAGCGGTAAGAGAAGAAGCGATCGCCTCTAATAATAAAGGCAAACTCTCCACCTCATCCCGCACAGGCACAACCACCGATACATCGGGAACAATGGCACAAATCAAACCATGCTCCTCATTCACCCTTTCTGGAATCAACCCACTCCTCATAAGCAATTAAAAATTAAAAATTAAAAATTAAAAATTGGGGATTGGTTAAAAAGTTCTACCTTGTCTCCCCTGTCCCCTATCCCCTACCTTCATAACTTCTGACAACACGCCCAGCCCCTCGCAACTGCTGATAGTATGACCGACTAACTACATCTCCCTGTTCCGAGAGGATGTCAATCCCAATACCATTGCGCCCTTGTTCTTTGCCAGAACTATGGATGTAATGACCATCTCCCAAGTACAAACCCACATGAGTGGTTTTTATGGGAGTGCCAAAAAATATTAAATCCCCTGGTGCTAGTTCAGCGATAGTAACAGATTGAGTAAAAGCTTCTTGTTGATAGGCATCTCTAGGCAACCAAACCCCGACGGAAACAAAAGCCGCCTGCATTAACCCGGAACAATCATAATTTGGCCCCACTGTGCCACCCCAGAGGTAATAATTGGACTGCTGCATGGCTTGTTGAGTAAAAGCAATCACCTCTGGTAGCCGTTTTTGAATTTCAGCTTCGGAAAGTGACTGAGCCTGATAAAGTACAGTAGCAGGTTGTAATAAACCAACATCACTAAAAGATACCCACCCTGGATAGTTATCCTCACATAAATACACCTCAACTGCTGTACCTTGCTGATTTGATGTTACCTGCAAATGTCGCCCAGCTGCGGACTGAGTTGCTAGGCGGGTACATTCAGGAGAATCATATAAGTTCAAATCAGCTAGACACTGGTACTCATTTGAGGTCAAGTTGAGGATTTGAGATTCTGAATTAGAGAGCATTCTGCAATGGTTTTTTTTAGCAAAGACGAACAACTAGAAAATCTGGGTAATGGCATTTTAGAGGCTACTTGGTCAGCATTTCCGACCTTAGCCCGTAATCAGATAGCGTTGACTTGGATTGTTTATGATCCGCCAGTCCCAGTTAATACTGGTGGGGCTTTAACTCCTGATGCTTTTTGGCATCATCCTGTACGCGGTTTTAATTATCGTGGTGTGGAATGTATTTATCCGGCGAGCGTAGTTAAGTTGTTTTACCTAGTAGCAGCCAACGAATGGATAGAGAAAGGCATGATCCAAACCTCTAAGGAATTGGAACGGGCTTTACGCGATATGATTGTTGATTCTAGCAATGATGCTACCAGTTTAGTTGTCGATATTTTGACTGGAACTACATCCGGCCCAGAGTTACCACCAGGCCCCTTTGAAACTTGGAAACAGCAACGTTATATGATTAACCGCTACTTCCAATCTTTGGGGTGGGAGGAGATGGAAACAATTAATGTCTGTCAAAAAACTTGGGGTGATGGCCCTTATGGAAGGGATAGGGCATTTTATGGGGAGATGTTTGAGAATCGCAATATGTTGACGACAAATGCGATCGCGCGTTTGTTACATAGTATCGTCGGAGGCGTGGCAGTTTCCAGTGGGCGATCGCAAAACATGATGGCTTTGCTCAAACGCAGCCTCAAAAGAGATGATTTACCCAAAAATGTGGAAGAAGACCAAGTAACAGGTTTTTTGGGTGGTGGACTACCCCAAGCTGCTCAAATCTGGTCAAAAGCTGGCTGGACAAGTCAAGTACGTCATGATGCAGCCTATATCGAGTTACCAGATCAACGTCCCTACTTATTGGTAGTATTCACCGAAGGCAAAGACCACGCCCAAAATCGGCAGATTTTACCTTTTACATCTCGTTTGGTAGGAGAAGTGATCGCCAAAAGTGGGCAGAACGCCATCGCCAAAGGCGAGGCGTAGCCTATCGCTTCTCCTTTCAGTATTTTCAATCTCTGTGTCTCTGTGCCTCTGTGGTTTATTAATGTAATATCTTAGCCAGGTCAAGTATTTACGTCCAAGTCAGGATGTAGTAACCCATTTTCTGGTGCTAAAGTTTGGATATTGCCCTAAAATAAAAAATTTTGGGGAATAATTCCCACAGTAATGATTTATCTGTTGTGGCAACATTTTGTTAGGAGTGAATGTGAATACTATTTTTGTGCGTAAAGGTTTTTATTGCTTGTCTAGTTTAGCTGCTGTAGCTGTTGTAGGTACTAGTGTATCTGTTAACGCTCAAACAGTATCTCCTGTTGAAGCTGCTACCGATGCCATGTCTTCCACACAATCGAGTGCTGAACTAGAAACAGAACAGCAAAACTTCTCTTTCTCCAGTGCAACAATCCTTAGTTCCACCTCTGATGATGCAACTACATTACAACAGTTTTCCAGCACTACCACCGAAGATCATATAATTACACCCATCCCAGGAACAGTAGCAACCACATCAGCTACTCTAGTTTCCCCAAAATCGACACAACCGACTGCCCAACCAGCTACTAACACAGTGGCACAATCCGATATTAATGTCGGTAGACGTACCCGTGGCGGTAGCAGCTATATCGGGGTTGCCGGCAACATTGGTATCAGTGGTGGTGACTCATCTTTGGGTGATGGCAATTTTGCGGCTATCAGCAAGATTGGACTAACCAATGCCATCTCCGTCAGACCCTCAGCCATATTTGGGGATAACACCACAATTCTAATTCCTGTCACCTACGATTTTACCTTTCAAGAAGCAGATCCATTTGGCGAAGCTCTAGCGATCGCTCCTTATATAGGAGTCGGTGCAGCTATTAAAACCGGTGATAACTCCCAAACTGCCGTTCTGGTATCTGGTGGTGTTGATGTACCCCTCAATGCTCAATTCACCGCCACAGCTGCTGTCAATGCCGGATTCTTTGATGAAACAGATATCGGCTTGTTAGTAGGTGTTGGCTACAATTTCTCTGGCTTCTAAGTGAATTTAGTGCTGAGTAATGAGTGCTGAGTAGTGAGTGCTGAGTAATGAGTAATGAGTAATGAGTATCTTACTCAGCACTCTTCTTTTACCTGACTCACTATTGAGTGCTGAGTAAACTAAAAAACACTCAGCACTGGCTAAACGCCCCGCTACCACTAACAGCACGGGCTAACGCCCCGCTCCGCTAACAGCACTCAGCACTCAGCACTCAGCACTCAGCACTCAGCACTCAGCACTCAGCAC